>PFLZ01000019.1 GCA_002784795.1 Candidatus Magasanikbacteria bacterium CG_4_10_14_0_8_um_filter_42_12 | reverse complement strand
CTATCCACCGTACATACTTGACAAAATAATCTTTTTGTTCTATAGTCGTCTATCGTTCTTTTCAACATATCAACACAGTTCTCCCTACGTATGTATACCTCTCTAGAGGCCTCTATGCGCCGGGAGAACTGCCCGGTTTCCCTAGCAAAGGGCTGGGGAGATCCCCCAAGAGAGGAGGACGCTCATGCGTCTCAGCAATATGTTCATCAGTTTCTGCGTCGATAACACCTACGCTCGTCACTCCGTTCCCTCGGAGCGACCAGAGTGGTGGGGTGTCAAAAAAGAGTGGGCCCTCGAAGTCCTCGTCTTCATCGTGACGATGATGATGGAGGACAAGTCAGAGAAGGAGAAGAAGAGCGGCATCACCTCGTTCGACTACGCCAGCAAGTACCGAGGTGGGGGCATGCAGATGTTCCTACATTCCTTCCCGGACTACTACGTCGATGACCCGTACTTCGCAGGCGAGTATCACACATTCTGGTACACCAACGGGGTCATCAGGATCACGCTCAACCGTGCGGATAGCAAGGATCTCGAACAAGTCTGTTCCAAAGTGTTCGACTTGAATGGTGAAGCTGGCTACTCCCGCATTCTGTCGGACCAGGGCAAGATCATCTTGCTGCGCGAGTGGGAGGAGACGCTCCGTCAGGAGCTGATCCAGTACCGCGCCGAGTACTCGGGTGCGATGGTGCGCAAGATCACGGAGTACATCATGATGGTCCGCAACGCGATCAAGAGCCTCGAGGGATAGAAGAAGAGGTTTTCCTAAAAGGTATGTTTGGTGAGATGAGAAGAGATTGATTTTGCATACTGTCTGGTATGTTCATGTAGCGTAGATGCACCCACATCTACAACACACGTTCATATATCAAACAGCAGTATTGCACATTTGTACGGGTCTCCACATGTCCATGAGTGGAGTAAAACCGGCGCGAGGATGCGCCGACATGAGACACCCTCCGTGACACCAACGGAGCACAAAGGATGTAAGCAGCTTTGCATCCTCAAATTCAGACGAGTGAAATACTTCACTGTTCTGAATTGGATGCAAAGCTTTGAAATAAAAAAGACCCTGCCATATCGGCAGGGTCTTTTTTTTGCATTACATGAGTTCATCTTCTATCTGCATTAGTCTATTATACTTCTTCACGAAAAATGGCGCAGCCATTTTGAGTGCCACGTGGACGACCAAAGGGAGTCTTTACGTGGCAACGTGCAAAGAGAAAATACGGCGCCATCTCGTGACAGGCTACTTATGTCAGCTCTTCTTCTATTGCCATTAACCGATTATACTTCTCGATACGCTCCGAGCGTGACATCGATCCTGTCTTGATATACTCTGCATTCACAGCAACAGAGAGGTCTGCAATGAAGGTATCTGCCGTTTCTCCAGAACGATGAGAGACTGATACAGCATAGTTGTGTTTTCGTGCGAGATAAATAGCATCAATTGTTTCAGACAACGTTCCAATTTGATTGAGTTTGATCAGCACGGCATTTCCTACTTTCATATCAATCCCCTTCTGAATACGCTCTGTATTAGTTACAAACAAATCATCTCCTACCACATGTACTTTCTTGCCAAGTTTTTTTGTTGCGATTTTCCAATTGTCCCAATCATCCTCTGCAAGTGGATCTTCGATAGAGATGAACGGATACTTTCGTGTCCATCCTTCGAGTGTGCGAATCACTTTGTCTGCACGCCACCCGACATGCTTGTCGAGAAAATAATAATTGCCACTTTTGTAAAATTCTGATGCAGCGACATCCATTGCAAGCATCACATGCCGACCTGGTTCAAAGCCAGCAGTCTTGATCGCTTTCATGAGGAATTTCAATGCTTGTTCGTTGTCAGTAAATTCTGGTGCATAGCCTCCTTCATCCCCTACGCCGGTATTGAATTTTTTTTCTGACAACAGCTGTCCGAGGGTGTGAAAAATCTGTGATCCCATGCGAACGCGTTCTTTGAAGAGTTTATGCTTTGGGACAATCATGAATTCCTGAATCGACAGTCCATTGTTTGCATGTCGCCCACCATTGATGACATTCATCGTAGCCAGTGGCATGAGCCATTTTTTTTCTGGTAGACGATATGCTTTTCGGATATATGCATACAGTGGTGTTTTTGTAGACACAGCGGCTGCACGACACGCTGCGAGTGACACGGATAATATTGCATTTGCCCCAAGTTTTTTCTTTTGTGGCGTTCCATCAAGCGCAATCAGGGCATCATCCAGTGCACGTTGCTTTGATGCATCGCGACCTTTCAATTCTTTTGCAATGAGTGTATTCACATGCTTCACCGCTTTGAGAACTCCTTTGCCACCATAACGCTTTGCGCCATCTCGCAGTTCGACGGCTTCGTGCGCACCAGTCGATGCCCCACTTGGGACAGCAGCAATACCGACCGACCCATCGGCAAGTGTAACCGTAGCTTCAATAGTAGGGTTGCCGCGAGAATCGAGAATCTCACGCGCAGAAATATGTGCGATGCTTGTCTTTTTCATAGAGTACCTAAATAAATATACGTTAATACAATAGAACACGGATCTAACGGATTGAACGGATCAGCACGCCTGCCTGCCGACAGGCAGGGATCTGTTCAAATTCGTTCAATCATACTGTTATCCTCCTCCGTTGTGCTTTGCAGTATACAAAAAAAACATGCCATTGGATAGGGACATGTTTTTTTCTGTAAATTTCTGGATATTTATCGAATCTCAAACGTAATATTCACGTTCATCTCTACATCCATACTACCACTCTGGAGATCTGGTGTAGCATCGACGCCACCGAGACCGTAGGCCTTATCATACATAAGTCCTTCACTACCACCCGTCTCATATTCTCCGTACGAAACAATACTCATAATGCGAACACCGAGTGCTTGTGAGAGTGCCTGCGCTTTTGTATATACTTTTTTGAGTGCTTCCATGCGAGCTTCTTCGAGATATACTTCTCTGTCATCGATGGTAAATTGCAATCCACTCACACTATTTGCTCCGACTTCTCCAGCAAGTGCAATCACCTGATTTGCTTTGTCGAGGTCACGAATCTTTACACTCACACTCTGACTGACTTCATATCCCTCGAGAATACGTCCTTCTTCTGATGTGTAATTATACTGAGGATAAATATTATAATTGGTTGTTCGCATGTCAGCGCTCGCAATACCCAGCTCTGCCAATCTCGCAGTGAGCTGATTCATGACGGCAGTATTTGCCGTTTGTGCTGCAGCGACGGTCTCTCCTGTCGCAATCATACCCAGGGTAGTCATCGCAATGTCTGGCGTCGCAGTGACTTTTGCTGTTGCATCAAGACTAATCGTACGTTCTTGTCGATCTGCCTGCCCGATATGATAATATTCTTCAATATTATTTCGAATCACCGTTCCTACCCAAAAAATCACATAGACAAGAAGAATCGCAAGTAAGGTGAAAAATATTTTTTGTGCAAATTCACCACCATGAAAAAGTGAGCGCATCTGTTGATGTGGTTTTGCAGGAGGTGGTGGTGGCTGTGGTGGTGTATACGTTGGTGGTGATACCGGCATTTGATCCGACATCGGAGAACTTTTCTTTGAAGTTCTTGTTGTTTTTTTGCTGACAGGCATATTTTAGAAATTAAGAAATTTAAAATTAGAAATATTCTTTTTTCAAAAAATAATTTCTAATTTCGATTTTCAAATTTCTAATTGTAGTATACAAGAAATGTATATTTGCTACAACTCTCTTTGGAGTGCATAGATCCCTGGCAGTGTTTTCCCTGCGAGAAATTCGAGCATTGCACCGCCCCCAGTAGAAACAAGATCTATATCATCGGTCATACCGACCATGTCCATAGCTTGGAGTGTCTCTCCCCCACCGATGACACCAAATGCTGGCCCTTTTGAACGACTTGCGACAAGTCGGGCTACTGTCAGTGTCGCGACATCGTACGGTTTTTTTTCAAAATATCCCATCGCCCCATTCCACACAAGTGTTTTTGCTTCTTTGATATGTTTTGCATACAAGAGAAGCGTCTCTGGACCAATATCAAAAATGGCTTCGCCTTTTTTACAAATTTCATGTGGCGTTTTTTTGATCCTTACTACTCGTACTTTTTTCCCCTCTTTTGTCCCGACGACGACGTCGACTGGTTTGATCACATTTTTTCGTTTGCAATACCGAATCGCATCCACTTGAAATTCTTTGTCGACAAGCGAATCTCCTACCTTGTATCCTTTTGCGAGAAAATACGTATTTACAATACCACCACCGATAAGGACGGCATCTGCTCTTTCTACCAAATGTTTCATAACAGGAATTTTTGTTTCCATTTTTGCTCCACCGAGGATAGCAACAAATGGCGTGTTTGGATTGTGCAATACTTTTGTCAATCCTACAATTTCTGTTGCAAGAAGTTTGCCTGCATATCCCTTTATATATTTTGGGATACCAGACACCGATGCACTCGCACGATGTGACACTGCAAATCCATCGAGGACAAACACATCACCGAGCGTTGCAAGCTCTTGAGAAAGCATACCCGTATCTTTTGCCTCCTCTTTTGAAAAACGCATGTTCTCCATCATTGCGACTTGCCCAGGACGCATTTTTTCAATCTCTTTTACGATTTTTAATCGAAACTTTTCACCCGCCGTAGCTTTAGCGAAGGTGGGCCAGTTCCCTGTTTCGAGTTTCTTCACTTTTTTCTTTAATAATTCAGATACTCTTTCAACTACAGGATCCACTTTCAACGATGCAACAGTTTTTCCCTCTGGACGACCAATATGAGTCATGAGAACAACCTTGGCTCCTTTTGCTACCAAATACTCGATCGTTGGAAGTGATGCCACGAGCCGTGTATCATCCACTACCTTTTTCTTTTTAATAGGTACATTAAAATCAACACGAACGAGCACGACTTTCCCTTTTAGATTGCGAGCTTTGGTAATTGGATTCATATTATTCTGATATTCAGATAATTCCGATATTTCGGATAATTATTGCGATGGGTATGTAAAACCACCTTGTTCATTATATTTTTGATGGTTCAATATTCTTTTTATATTCACGTACTTTGGCTGAAAGTTCACGAGCAATGCCAACCACATATCTGCACTTACTAAATACCGTTGACATTGATAATAATCATCTCTACTAAATGAAGGATTATGTTTTAATTCTACAATAATTTTTCCAAAAACCAAAAAATCTATTCGGTTTCTCCCTTTTTGCTCTCCTTCAAAACTCATCGGCAATATTTTTTCTCTTTCATATTGAATTCCATTCTCTTTCAATTTATGTTCGAAAGCATCGCCATATTGTTTTTCATTTCTGTATCTTCCAAGTTCATTTTGTACTTGAAAGAATAATCCACGCAGGATGTACGTTTCTTCTTTAAATATGAGCAAACTTCCCTCCATAGAGATATCCGAATCATCAGAATTATCTGAATATCTGAATCTACGATTTTTTCCCCACAATTTCTGCCATCTCTACCAAACGATTTGCATACCCCCATTCATTGTCATACCACGCGACGACTTTCACAAGATTGCCACCGACAACACGGGTGAGCTCGAGGTCAGCAATAGATGAATGGCTGTTGCCAATGAAATCTGAAGACACCAGTGGTTCTTCTGTCACCATAAAAATGCCTTGCCAGTGTTTTTTTTTTGACGCAGCTTTCAGTGCTTTATTGACTTGTTCTACGGTCACATCTTTTTTAAGAACGAGGGTGATATCTGTGAGCGAGGCACTGATCGTAGGCACACGCACCGCAATCCCTTCAAATTTTTGATCAAGTGATGGCACTACTTTTGCTGTCGCAGCAGCGGCTCCAGTGGTTGTCGGTACCATGTTTTGTGCCGCAGCGCGCGCACGACGCAAATCTTTGTGTGGGCCGTCCTGTAGATTTTGATCTGCCGTATACGAATGAATCGTTGTGAGCATTGCTTTTTCTATCCCAAATGCTTCTTCGAGAATAGCAACAACGGGAGCAGTACAGTTCGTTGTACATGATGCATTGTCGACAATCTTTTGTCCCGCATAACTTCCGCAGTTTACCCCGCGCACAAAGCCGTCTACCTCATCTCCTTTACTCGGCGCAGAAATCACCACGCGTTTTGCGCCAGCAGTGAGATGCATAGAAGCTTTTTCTTTGTCACGAAAAATACCGGTACATTCGAGCACCACATCAACTTTCAATTTTTTCCATGGCAATTTGCTCGGGTCACGTTCTGCAAGTGCCTGAATTTTTTTTCCATTGACAATGAGCATGCCTTCTTTTGCAGAGACCTTTGCACCAAAATCTGGATATGCAGTATCGTATTTGAGCAAATGTGCAAGTGTGTTGGTATCGGTGAGATCATTGATCGCGACAATATTGATCCCCTTTTTCTTCCATGCGACCTTGAATGCATGCCGTCCAATACGGCCAAATCCGTTGATGGCTATGTTCATAACATGTGAGTATTATCCCGCCTCCGGACGGGATCCCGTCCAGTACAACTGGCGGGAGTATATGAGAGTATTTGTTGATTGGTATAGTAGTATATAGTGTACTACGGTTGAGCTTGCTTGGCTAGTAGCTCCTAGGTATAGTGTAAGAGATTCGAATAGTAAAAATCATATGAAAACATTCAACCTCGAACACATCAAAGCTGCCATTTTTGATATAGACGGCACGATGATCGACAACATGCCCTTTCACAAAAAAGCATGGAAGGAATTTTGTGCTCGAAAAGGCATCCACCTTTCCGATGGTGATTTCAAACAAAACATCTCTGGACTTCGCAATGACCAAATCTGCAAAAATCTTTTTGGTGATACTATTACTGAGGCAGAGATTGAAGCGTATGCAGCAGAAAAAGAATCTGTCTATCGTGAACTGTACAAGCCACATATACACGAAGTAGCAGGACTTACCGAGATGCTCAACAGCATCAAAAAAAGAGATAAAAAACTTGCTATCGCAACAACAGCACCGAAAGAAAATCGTGAATTTGTTTTGAATGCGTTGGGGCTGGAAGAATATTTTGAAGTTATCCTCGGAGAAGAAGATGTACAAAAAGGAAAACCAGATCCAGAAATTTATCTCAAAACGGCGGAACTCTTGGGAGTAGCCCCCGATTCATGCATCGTATTTGAAGACTCCCCCGTCGGCGTCGCGTCTGCCAAGAATGCAGGTATGACAGTTGTCGGTATTACGACGACTCACTCAGAAGATGAACTAGAAAAAGCGGATATTATTGTCCAGAACTTTACTGAGTTGAAATTGGTGGAGTAGATGAAGCTTCGGCAGGAGGAGTCTCTTCCACAAACTCCAACACACTCCCCGGCCACCACTTTGAATACGCAATGTGTTCGAAGTTGGTACTATCCATATTTTTTGCTGTGATCACTGTATTTGCATCACCTCGGATTCCGTATTTTGTATCTCGAATAAAGACCGAATCCATCAGTGTCGTACCACCCTGAATATCTATGGCTGTCATAATCCAGCTTGGAAATGTTTTTTGCCACTCTGTATAAAAATGGATGTTGTCACCAGTAAATGTAGTATTACTATTTCTGATACGAAGTAAAATACCAGGCCACTTTCCCCCGGCAATATCCGTGTGATTAAATGACACGTCGGCTGAAGACAAATCCAACATCACTCGCTCTCTATTGTAGGTCTCACCACCCCCTGAGATATGTGTATACGAAAGTTCCCCATGAGAACCAGGATAAAAGATCATTCTACCCCATCCACCACTCCAACCATTTATAAAAACGGGAGACACGTCCGTCCCTAGTGTTTTTAGTGTTCCATAAATATGAAACGCATTTTTATTCCCGATGCCAATGCCTCCACCTTCTTCTACGGTGAGAGTTACACTTTCGGGAATGGTAACAGATCCAAATGCGACGTATGCTCCAGAAGAAATAGTTGTGTCTTCAGAAAATTCATATGAAGGAACAACGATTCTATTATTTACATTGCCTGAAAAAATATTATTGCCCGACAACTGCGGGAAAATACCATCAAGAATAATCAGTCCATTGGGATAGGTGAAATTGGTGAATGTTGTATCAGCAATAGTTACAGAACCACTCGAATGCGGTGTATTTTTGATCGCAATGCCACCTGTGTCAAATTCAGAATTCGTAATGACCACACTGCCACCATTCATCCATACTGCAGCATTATACTGCGTGTAATTTTGATTTGTATGAATATACGAATTCAAAAGGTGTACATGATCAAGTGTGACATGTCCACTCGTGCGTATCACTTGTGATTGGGCGGTACCGTAGACAAATCCATTGCTCTTCACAAACGGATCTCCACCATACGAAACCTCTGTATAATGCAATTCAAGTGTTCCCCCACCGGCGACATCTATATGTGACCAATCTCCTGGTGAAGGATTCCCTCCTCCAAAAAATTGATTTTGCCATGTAGCATCGGATGCGATACCAGACGAAGTGAGTCGGACTGGCAATTCTTCTGTCCCATTTGCAATCAATGTCCCTGCTACAATCAATGTTGCTTTTGCCGAAGTACCAATGATTGACACACCTGGATCAACGACCATTGTTTTTCCTTCAGGAATAATGACCTCGCCACTCAATACATACGGGCTATGATCTACGGA
>PFLZ01000074.1:8542-8737 GCA_002784795.1 Candidatus Magasanikbacteria bacterium CG_4_10_14_0_8_um_filter_42_12 | reverse complement strand
GACATGGACTTGCAGCAATGGCCGCTTTGCGGCCCGCGCTGGCCCTGGCGGGGCACGTGGCCGCGGCGACACAGCAGCGCAACAGTCACTCACGAACCCGCTCGACTTGAGGGCGCCGACAGCTCCCGCGTGCGCAGCAGTGGGCCAACACGAGCAAATCGGGCAATCGGCGCCGACGGGGTGGTCGGCATCTCG
>PFLZ01000074.1:0-8198 GCA_002784795.1 Candidatus Magasanikbacteria bacterium CG_4_10_14_0_8_um_filter_42_12 | reverse complement strand
CCAAAGATGTTCATCGGTGTTGCTCTTGCTGAGTCGACCGCGATTTACGGTCTTGTGTGTTTCTTTATTGTATAAGAAAATACAGACACGCGCTCTTGCGCGTTGAGAAATGATCTGGACATCATTTTTCAACCTGCAAGAGCTAATCAGTTATTATATTGTATGGATTTTATACTCGAAAACCTTGGAAAAATTGGATTTGAATGGAAGATGGCATTATTTAATTTAATCAATTTTTTGATTTTGTTCTTCATTCTCAAAAAGTTTTTTTTCAAACCAATTGTAAAAAATGTTCGTGATCGTGAACAACAAATACAAGACAGTGTTGATAATATCCAAAAAGCAAAAACAGAACTACAAATGGCGGAGCGAAAAGCACAAGATCTGATTGATGAATCAAAAGTGCAAGCAAATAAAATTGTAGAAAAGTCGCATGAATTGGCAAAAGCTACTGGTGAACAGCTCAAAGAAAAAGCAAAAAAAGAAATCGAGCTTCTCATTGCGCAAGCGAAGAAAAATATTGATATAGATAAAAGAGAAATGAAAGAAGAACTCCGAAAAGAAACAGTCGTCCTTGTCATGCAAGCCGTTGAAAAAATTCTAGGAGAAAAATTGGATGAAAAAAAGGACACCGCTCTTATTGCCGGCCTTCTCAAGAATTTGAAATAACAGTGTATGGCATTATTACCAAAACAATACGCTCGTATTCTTTTCGAACTGACTGATGGAAAGTCTGGTGATGATCTCGAGCTTTCTGTTGAAACGTTTGTCAAGTTTCTTATTGAAGAGAGGGCCTTATCAAAAAAAGAATATCTGATGAAGGCTTTCAAAGAATATGCAAAACTTCAGCAAGGAGTAAAAAAAATAGTCATTACGAGCGCTCGTGAATTGTCAGAAAAAATAACAGAAGAAATAGCGCTTATATTTGGAAAAAAAGTGGAAGTTGAAACAAAGATAGACACAACACTCATTGGTGGAATTGTCGTGAGAACAGGAGATACTATCTTTGATGCAAGTGTCAAATCACAACTTGAACAATTACAAAGACAATTAACCTAACTACGTGTGTACGTAGCTCAGTAAACTAAGTAAACAAAGAGTATATGTCATATACAGACAACGTCATCAAAACGCTTCAGAAACAAATAGAACAATTTGAAAAAAAAGTACAAACCGAAGAGGTTGGTGCTGTTATTGAGGTAAAAGATGGTATTACACTCATGACAGGGCTGACATCATGTCAATCTCAGGAAATGCTCGAATTCCCAGGTGGTGTGTATGGCATTGCACTGAACCTCGAAGAAGAAACCGTCGGTGCCGTTATTTTGGGGGATTATACACATATCAAAGAAGGAGATGAGGTAAAACGAACAGGTCGTATCATGTCGACTCCTGTAGGGGATGCTATGATAGGCCGTGTGGTAAATGCAGTAGGGGACGCTATTGATGGAAAGGGTGAGCTGAATACAAAAGAATTTTATCCTGTAGAACGCGTTGCGCCAGGTGTCATGACCCGTGAACCAGTCAACACGCCAATGCAAACAGGTATCAAAGCTATTGATGCACTCATTCCAATTGGCCGTGGTCAGCGTGAGCTCATTATCGGCGATCGTCAGACAGGGAAAACAGCTATTGCTATCGATGCTATTTTGAATCAAAAAGGACAGGATGTCATCTGTGTGTACGTTGCGATTGGTCAAAAAGACTCAAAAGTAGCACGTATCGCGAGTAAACTCCAAGAAGCTGGTGCCATGGAATACACGATTATCGTCTCAGCCGGCGCAAGTGAGCCAGCACCTATGTCATTCCTTGCTCCATATACTGGCTGTGCGATTGCAGAATATTTTGCAGATAAGGGCAAAGATGTGCTCATTATTTATGATGATTTGACAAAACAGGCATGGGCATATCGAGAAATGTCCCTCTTGCTCCGCCGTCCACCAGGACGAGAAGCCTATCCTGGAGATGTGTTTTATCTCCACTCACGGTTGCTCGAACGTGCATGTAACTTGAATGAAAAATACGGTGGAGGTTCTATTACCGCACTTCCTATTATCGAAACACAAGGTGGAGACATCTCTGCATACGTGCCAACAAATGTTATTTCTATTACGGATGGACAGATCTTTTTGGAAACGGACTTGTTTAATAGAGGTATCAGACCAGCATTGAACGTTGGGCTCTCTGTATCACGTGTTGGTGGATCTGCACAGACAAAACCAATGAAAAAAGTTGCGGGAAGTTTGAAACTTGGTCTTGCGCAGTTTCGTGAACTCGAAGCGTTTGCACAATTTAGCTCAGACCTGGATGCTGAGACAAAAAAGCAAATTGATCGAGGACAGCGGATGACAGAACTCTTGAAACAACCACAATTTTCTCCTGTACCTGTGGAAGAACAAATTATATCAATATTCGCCATGAGTGAAGGGATATTTGATGCGGTTGCATTGGATCAAGTAAAAGCAGTTGACGAAGCGTTGCTCCAATTTTTCCGTGCATCAAAAAGTCCGCTGTTGGAAAAGATTGCGAGTGGTGACTGGAGTGACGAATTGAAAGCTGACGTAAAAGCATCATGTGCAGAATTTTTGAAATCTCGTTCGTAAGTAATGTATGGCAGTCAATGCAAAAGCAGTAAAAAGTCGGATCAAATCCGTCACCAACACAAAGAAAATCACCAAAGCAATGGAGATGGTTTCTGCTGCAAAAATGAGAAAAGCAATTGAATCTGCACAACATACACGACTGTATGCGTTGCTTGCAAAGGAACTCATGGAGCATCTTGCTCATATTGATGAACCAAATATTGCTTTGCTAGAACAGCGACCAGTAAAACGTCTTCTCGCAGTCGTTGTCAGTTCAAACCGTGGACTATGTGGAAGTCTCAATACAAATTTGTTCAAACGATTGAATGGTTTGTTTGCTGAAAAAACAAATTTGAGCATGTATAGAAATGAAGTATCGGTTCCAGTGACTACGTCAGATGATTTTGAAATAGATATTATTGCAGTTGGAAAGAAAAGTGTGAGTTTTGGAAAAAAACATGGATATGATGTGATTGCTGCGTTTGATAGTATCCCAGAAAAGCCAAAGATGGAGGATATCCTCCCTATGGCACACATGGTCATACAGCAATTCACCGAAAAAAAATATGACAAAGTTGTGGTGGGATATACAGAATTCCAATCAAGTCTTGTCCAAGAAGCAAAAGTAAGACAAATATTGCCACTGTCTCCATTTGATCTCGAAAAAATGATAGGTAGCGATACTTCTGCTGGAGAGATGCCAAAAGAATCAGAAGATTTTCCTATTGAAAGTTATTATCTTGAACCAGACCTCGATACTATTGTAGATACTGTAATGCCTCGACTGGTAGAAATTCAGTTGTATCAGGCTATACTTGAGTCAGCAGCGAGTGAGCATAGTGCTCGTATGGTTGCCATGAAAAATGCAAGTGAAAATGCGTCTGATATGATACATGAATTAACATTGGCATACAACAAAGCGCGTCAAGCGGCTATTACGCAAGAAATTGCAGAAATTGCCGGCGGAGCTGCAGCGTTGGAGTAGTGGATTGGTTTATTTGTTCATTAGTTAATTCGTTTATATGGGAGGGGGAAGCAAATATAAAAAATTTACTGAATTAGATGTATGGAGATTAAGTCACACATTGAGATTACGAATCTACAAAATGGTAATGTATTTGCCTCAAGAAGAAAAGTATGGAATGATATCGCAAGTATGTAGATCCGTGAGCTCAATTGGTGCAAACATAGCCGAAGGACATGGACGATTCCATTATCAGGAAAATATCCAATTTTGTAGACAGGCACGAGGTTCACTTTTGGAGACAAAGGATCACCTCATGTTCATACGAGATGCAAAGCTCCTTGTGGAAGTTTCTCCTGCAGGAATAGATGAATTGCTAGATGTGTGTGACAGCATTCATGCAAAACTCAATGGATATATCGGATATCTCAAAAAAAGAAAACAATCTGATACAAATTAACAAATAATCAAATCAACTAATATTCGTTATGAAAAATATCGGGAAGATAACACAAATCATTGGAGTTGTGGCAGATGTTCATTTTGAACATGAATTGCCAGCAATCTACAACGCACTCGAAGTAACGCGTCAAGGATCAAAAGAAAAATTGATTCTGGAGGTACAACAACATGTTGGCTCACATACCGTGCGAACCGTTGCTATGGGAGCAACAGATGGTATTGCTCGTGGTACCGAAGTTGTTGACACCGGAGCACCAATTTCTGTTCCTGTCGGACCCGAAACACTTGGTCGCATGTTCAATGTGGTGGGGGAAGTCATTGACGAAAAACCAGCGACAACATCAAAAAAGACATATCCGATTCACCGCAAAGCACCAGATTTCAAGAGTCAATCACAGAAAACGGAAGTATTTGAAACAGGTATCAAAGTAGTTGATCTGCTTTGTCCTTTCTTGAAAGGTGGAAAAGTTGGTTTGTTTGGAGGAGCAGGTGTAGGAAAGACCGTTATTATCCAAGAATTGATTCACAATATTGCACAGGCACATGGTGGATATTCTATGTTTGCCGGAGTAGGGGAACGTACACGTGAAGGAAACGATTTGTATCGAGAAATGGAAGAATCTGGCGTTCTTGAAAAGACTGCTCTTGTCTTTGGACAGATGAACGAACCACCTGGGGCTCGTGCACGTGTTGCCTTGACGGCACTTGCCATGGCAGAGTATTTTCGTGACGAAGAAAATCGTGATTTGCTCTTATTTATCGACAACATTTTTCGTTTCACCCAAGCTGGATCTGAAATGTCTGCGCTCCTTGGGCGTATGCCATCTGCAGTAGGATATCAACCTACCCTTGCAACAGAAATGGGAGCACTCCAAGAACGTATTACCTCAACAGATAAAGGTTCTATCACTTCTGTACAAGCGGTATATGTCCCTGCAGACGATCTTACCGATCCTGCGCCTGCGACCACGTTTGCGCATCTCGATTCTACCGTTGTATTGAATCGTTCGCTTGCAGAGTTGGGTATTTACCCAGCTGTTGATCCACTTGATTCTTCTTCTACTGTTCTTGATCCACAAGTTGTTGGTGAAGAACATTACAATGTTGCTCTCGAAGTACAACGAGTACTCCAGCGCTACAAAGATTTGCAAGATATCATTGCGATCCTTGGTATGGAGGAATTGTCTGATGAAGATAAAATTGCGGTGACTCGAGCACGAAAGATTCAAAAATTTCTATCACAACCATTTTTCGTTGCAGAACAGTTTACTGGTATGCAGGGAAGTTATGTAAAAGTAGAAGATACGGTTCGATCATTTCGAGAAATTCTCGATGGAAAGCATGATGACAAACCAGAGCAGGCGTTCTACATGAAAGGAAGTATTGAAGAAGTAGTTGCTGCAGCATCAGAAAGTGAAAAGAAGTAGATTGTTAGGAACAGAAACAAGTGACAAGCGTCAGCTTGTTTCCGCGCAGCAAGACTCATCTCAATACATCGACATATGAAATTTTTTCTCGCACTCTCACTGTTCATGCTTCTTGGCGCAGGATGTGAACAGCAAACACCGGTGAATAATGCCGACGCCGAAGTATCCAATCTGTATGCCGACATTCAAGAAGATGTTCCTCCAGCAGCTGCTGGAATTAGCACTTCTTCTCAACCTGACAATACTATGACAACTTCAAACAGGACAATCAAAGATCAAGAAGATCTCGCTGCTGAATATTCTCGTGCAATCCTACACACGAATCTTGGGGATATTACGGTAGAATTTTTTGCCGACAAATCTCCAAAAACAGTCAACAATTTTCTCAATCTTGCAAAAGCTGGGGAGTACGATGGCACAAAATTTCATCGTGTGATTGCTGACTTTATGATTCAGGGTGGTGATTTGCTTTCAAAAGATGATAGTAAAGAAGCAATGTGGGGAACGGGCGGACCAAACTATCGATTTGAAGATGAATTCAACGATGTTCCACTCGTTCGTGGGAGTCTCGCGATGGCAAACGCTGGCCCGAATACCAATGGATCACAATTTTTCATTGTTACGGCTCCAGAAACACCGTGGCTTGATGGAAAACATACCAACTTTGGGAAGGTTGTAGAAGGAATGAATGTGGTAGAATCAGTTGAAAAAGCTCCTACAGGACCACAAGACCGACCACTGACACCGATTGTGGTGGAGAGTGTAGAGTTGGCAATGTAATGTTTTATGAATGAGAATTTTTCACCAGAATTAAGTCCCGGCGTACAAGCGTCTGAAACAGCCGCTGATGCTCGTTCTGAAGAAATAATGAAAATTGGTGAATTTATTTTTACAGAATTTAGCAAAGGGGAAGGGATTAGGAATGCCAGCGAGATAAAAATTTTTGCAGCATCTATTGTTTCAGAATTAAGTAAAAGCCAAAGATTCATATTGGCTGGAATGAGTAAGTCCGAAATAGTGAGCATGTATCGGCAAGCAATACAAAAAAAGATTGAAGAATGGCATAAAGGTAGAAAAGTTTCCAAAGCAGAATTTTTTTATACAAAGTTTGCTGAAGAGATACATGCTGCTCTGCTAGCATATCAACCTGAACAAGAAGTATAATTGCAACGAATAATCCAACGTATGATTACCTTCAAAATTGTAACTCCCGACGGAGTGACATACGAAGACAATATAGAAAAAGTAACCATTCCAACAGGAGCAGGGCAGATTACGGTACTCGAAAATCATGCGCCACTCGTCTCAACCCTTGTGCCAGGAGAAGTACTGGTACATAAGGATGGACAGGTTGTAGCGCTCGCCATTTCTACTGGTATTCTAGAGATCCGACCTGATTCAGAAGTATATCTCCTCGCGGATACCTCTGAACGCGCAGAACATATCGATATAGAACGTGCCGAAGCAGCACGAGCGCGCGCAGAAGAAATGATGAAGAGACAAGACAGCGATTTGAATATTGACTTTGCTCGCCTCCAAGCAATGATAGAACGAGAGACTGCTCGTATTGGTGTCGCAAAGCGCTATCGAAACGTAAAGTAATATCCACAGGGTATATTGACGTAAGGTGACATTCCTTCGTATACTTTTGTTATAATCGCTATTTATTACATATATATGACGGACGCAATGTGTCCTACATGTGATTCAGCTCTCTGTCTCACATGTGGGGGATGTGATGTATGTGGCACATGTGATTGTGCTCAAGGCGATTTCGATGAAGAAATCGACGACGAAGCAATTGATGAAGATGAAGAAATGGAATTATAATTTCCATTTCTTTTTTTCATTGATTAGGCAGATATGAGCTTCTCCTGGCTTTTATGAGTATATTTTGCTATACTTAGCTCATATGAAAAAACTACACATCACACTTGTCCTCGGAACCGCAAGAAAAGGAAGACTGTCTGAATATGTTGCAAATTTTTTATATACAGAAATAACCTCACGTGATGATGTTACGATAGAGCTTGTTGATGTGAGGGATCATATGCCGGGCAGAACTATCCCGCCATGGGAAGAAAGTAACGATACAAAAGCGTGGAAAGACATTGTGGCAAAGACGGATGGATTTGTCATTGTGAGTCCGGAATACAATCATGGTTATCCAGGTGAATTGAAAATACTCCTCGACCAAGAACATGATGCATACAGAGGCAAACCTGTCATTGTTGCCGCTGTATCAGCGGCATCCTTGGCGGTTCTCGACTGATTGAACATATTCAGCCAGTACTCAGTGAAATAGGCATGATCTTTCTCCCATTTAGCCTTCGTTTTGATGGCGTACAAGCTTTTTTGGATGAACATGGCAATGTCACTCGCAAGGATGAATATCTGCCAAGAATAAAAAAATCGATAGATGCACTTGTCGTCTATATGAAAAGATTGGAAGGGGTGGCCTCTGAACTCGAGACACACAAAAAATAATATTTCTTCTTCTTATTCACTCACTTATTCCATATGTCACAACAACATGACACCGGAGCAAAGGATTTTTTCCTTCATCTCCTCAGCAGTATTACACTCTACTTGAGTGCGATTGCATTCCTCATGGTCACCTTTCAGCTGATTAATTATCTTTTTCCAGAGGTGAGTGCTGATATGTGGCGCTATGATTATTCTAGTGGTGTCCTCCGCACAGGACTGTCTATGCTCATTATTACTCTGCCAGTATTCCTAGGTAGTAGAATCTTTCTTGGCAAG
>PFLZ01000037.1 GCA_002784795.1 Candidatus Magasanikbacteria bacterium CG_4_10_14_0_8_um_filter_42_12 | reverse complement strand
GAACTCCATAGCAGTCACCAATTACGGTTGTTATAGAGAACTGATACCCCGCCCCTCTGGGGCGGGGAGCTTCATTAAATATAAAGAAAAGGTTGTAAATGCTTCAAATAAAAAAGATGTGATAAAAGCTCAAGAACAAGCACTTTCCGAACATCAAGGTTATGGTAGTGCAAAGTTTAAAAAATAATTTTGCCATGTTATAAAAAACGCACCACATACCTTTGTAGAAACACAACATTTGGATGAGATTGCAGAAATTTTTCGGAAGTGGATTGAGAGTGTGGGGGAGTAGATTTTGTATAAAAAAATGCCTTAATTTAGGCATTTTCTAAAATATATATGGAACAGCAGTGAGGTATGAGCGGGGGGCTCAGGGACCTCACGTGCTGGGTGCGGCGGCGGGACGCTAGGTCCGCCTCCTACCGACTGTGTAGAGATCCTCGAAGCGCAGTTTCATGTACACCAACGGCACTTGGAAGTACCGGGCCATGTCCATGAGAGGATCTTCTTCAGCTTTCTCGACGGGAGGTGCCCTTCGCAGGATGAATCGAGAACACCAGCCCTTGATCGCGGTCCATGTGGGTGAAGGAGGCGCCTTCACTAACACACGAAACATGGGGCGATACGAATGCTCGGGCATTAGCAGATCACACGCGTACTTGTACGCACGACTTTTCAGATCTACCAAAAGATACTTCTTGTCGAAGCTTCCCGACGATGTCATCACCGCTCCGATTCCAAATGCTGTAAAGAATCTTGTCCACCAGATGGGCAAATCGCTATGTGTAGCCGTGCTCCATTTTTTATACCGAACCGTAGCTCTTTTGCCTCTCACTTCGACTTCGAGAGAATAGGGTGAACTCGGGGACAACTCCTCCATGATTATGTCCAATCCATGCCCTATGTCGATGGGGGCAATAGGGATCCTGGGAAACTGAAATCGCTTTCCCCAGTAGAGAGAGGAATCCTCCCAGAAAAACTTTCCTCGGTACATCTGCCAGAGTGGCCGATTTTCCTGCGTCATGTTCATTGCTCCTTGCTTGTTTTTTGTGCATCACTGCTATACCATTTATTGAGAAAAATGTCAATCTGAATTGTGTTTTTTTTTGACGAAAATTGCATGAAAATATGTATACATATTTCATACTAAATCAATACATTTTTTTTTGCTAACTTATACACTTTTTATATCGTCTTTTTGCATCAAAAATGATATACTGGTTACAACTAATTTATGATATTACATTGGGTACGCTGTTCAATGTTTTTCTGCGAAAATGAGCCTAATTATGGGCCGTAGAAAGTTTGAAACAATTTTTGGAAGTAGACTGAGCGCAGTGTATGCTATTGTTTTGCTTAGTTTTTTTGTATTTCCGTTCATTGCTGCTGCTGTGATGTACCAACCCGGTGAAACACTCGACCCGAGTTGTGCTCCTACAGATAGCAATTGCGGTGTGTATCCATCTGTGTCGTTGACCACGTCCACCTATGCTGTTGGCGATATACTTTTTGCAAGTTCGACAGATTCTTTTGCCCTCTTGAACCTGGGAACCAATGGACAATTTTTGAAAGCGACGAATACCGGGATTGAATGGGCGAGTCTCCCTGGTGGTGGCGACTTACTTGCAAGTAATGATCTTTCTGATGTTGCGAGTTCTACGCTTGCTCGTCAAAATCTAGGATTGGAAATTGGTGCTGATGTACAGGCGTACAATGCAGGACTTTCCAGTATTGCTGGACTTTCTTTTGCTACCAGTACGTTTATCGTCGGTACTGGTGCTGGCTGGGAAGCACAGTCTTCTTCAACAGTAAAGACAACGCTTGGCATCAGCAATGTAGAAGATACGGCCCTCTCTACTTGGGCTGGGAGTGCAAATATCACGACCCTTGGGACCATTACGTCAGGAGTTTGGAACGGAACTGCTATTGCAACGTCGAGCTTGTCGGATATTGTCATAGTCGAAGGGGAGAATATTTCACTACTCACAAATGACAGTGAATTTGTTACCACGACAGGAGCTCGACAGGCGATTGAAAGTCAAGCATTGGGGTTGACGTATTCGAGTAGCACTGGACAGTTTACTTTGACGACTGGCTATGAAATTCCAACTACGGCTAGTACCACCGTCTGGAATGATTTTGCTTCGACGCCTTCTTCCACGATTGCACTTGGCACTGGATTAGCATGGAATAGTAATACGATTCAGGTAGCATCTGGCTACAACATTCCACTGACAGCGAGCACAACAAACTGGAACACCGCATACAATACCGTCACCGCATCATCGAGTGACTGGCAGAGTGCATTTAGCTGGGGGAATCATGCTAGTGCGGGGTATTTGACAAGTTATACAGAAACAGATCCTATCTGGATGGCTGCAAGTTCGAGTTACTTGACTACCAGTAATGCTGCTTCAACATACTTAACACAAGCTAGTGCCGGGTCAACCTATCTTACCCAAGCAAACGCAGTGTCAACATATCTTTCACTTGCCGACTGGAATACAACGACAACAGATGCCCTGGCAGAGGGGATTACGAATAAATATTATGCAGATTCTCTTGCACGAGGAGCAATTTCATTTTCTGGATTGGGACTCGTCTATGACAACGGTACAGGTGTCTTAAGTGTGTCTAGTACGTATAATATTCCACTCACGGTGAGTACAACTGCATGGCAGACAGCTTTTGATTGGGGTGATCATGCAAGTGCAGGGTATTTGGTTGCAAGTAGTAATTTATCAGACTTGACTAACTCTTCTACTGCTAGAACAAATCTTGGATTAGGGACTTTAGCTTTGCAAAATAGTAGTGGCGTCGCAATTACAGGTGGTAATATTGATGGTACTATTATTGGTGCTTCTAGTTCATCATCAGCTATGTTTACTAATGTTACGTCAACTAATTTAGTTTATAGTGGTGAACTTACTACTCCATTTACACAGGGTTCTGTCTTGTTTGCCGGAGCAAATGGTTTGTTGAGTGAAAGTAATAACGGGCTCTATTTTGATTCCGCTACCAATAGACTTGGAATTGGAACAATAACTCCTGAATATGATGTGGAAGTAAGTGGAAGTATGAGACTTTGGGAAAGCACTTCTACTACGACGTTAGTAGTAAGAGCTGGCGCGCTTCAAAATTTGTCTACAACACCGTATGTGTTTGAAGTACTTGATTCAGGTGGTAGTAGGTTGGGTGGAATACGTATTGATGGTTTTAGTGCTGCAAAAATTTTTTCTACAACAGATTCAGCTAGTGCTGCTATCTCCCAAACCGGGGCAGGATATTCACCTGGTTTGAATCTAAATACATCCAATGGTATTGCTTGGGCAAGTGCTGGTCAATGGTATGCAGCGAAAGACACTTCAATTTCTCGTATAGCTGCTGGAAAAGTAGGGATTGGAACAGGTGCAATTGGAGATTATAGTGGTGCACTTTTAGTAGGTTCGATTGGTATTAACACATCTACACCTGGCTACGCTCTCACGATTGCCGGACAAAGTGGCGCTAGTTCAAGTTCGTTGTATATAGGGGCATCTAGTGACGGAACTTCTGAGCGTGCTGCTCTCACACTGGACAACTGGGAAGTTGGACAAGACTACAATGCTGATGGTACGAAAGATTTTTATATCAAAGATAGTGCAAGTAGTACAGCAAGATTTTTCATAGATAAACAAGGTAATATTGGTGTTGGTACTACGACACCACAGTCTGCATTTCATTTGGCGAGTGGAAGCTTTACGCAGACGGTGGGAGCGGCACCTGTACATGTCGGAGCTATAACTGATGATGTTTCAACATCTCTCGACGGTGCTATTGCAATTTATGTTTCTGAAGATTATGCATATATAACTTCTGTCGTTGAGGCTGGTATTGAAATATTGGATATATCAGATCCGACAAATCCTACGCATGTGGGCACAATTCTTGATGATGATACTACCTTGCTCACCGCTTCTTATGATATAAAAGTTGTTGGTGCATATGCATATATAACTTCATCGGATGGTCCTGGTGTGGAAATATTGGACATATCAGATCCGACAAATCCGACTCATGCTGGTTCTATTGTTGATAACGTTACGACTGCACTTAATGGTGCCAATTCAATAGAATTGTCAGGTAACTATGCATATGTAACTGCATATAGCGATGCTGGTATAGAAGTCTTAGATATCTCAGATCCAACAAATCCGACTCATGCTGGTTCTATTGTTGATGGTGGAACAACGCTTCTTAATGGTGCCAATGATATTGTTATACGTGGTAACTATGCATATGTAACTGCATCTCTGGAAAATGCTGTAGAAGTCTTAGATATCTCAGATCCAACAAATCCGACTCATGCTGGTTCTATTGTTGACGATGAAACGACGCTTTTATATAGACCTAATAAAATTGCTATTTCTGGAAATTATGCATACATTGTTACTTCAGATAATGCATTGGAGATATTAGATATCTCAGATCCAACAAATCCGACTCATGCTAGCTCTCTTTCTGATGGAGGTGATGTTATGCTTTATGTTCCTATGTCTATCCATGTAGTTGGAAATTATGCGTATATTGCGGCTAAAGGTGATAATGCTATTGAAGTAGTTGATATATCCAATCCAATAAATCCAAGACACGTAGGAGTAATAGTTGATGATGAAACTACAGAATTAAGCGGTGCTCAGTCTATATTTGTTTCAGGAAATTATTTGTATGTTGCCTCATTGGCAGATGATGGTGTTGAAGTATTAAGTATACCTGGCATTATTGCTCCAACTGCAAATTTGGGAAGTGTTGAGATACAAAATGTTCAAGTTACCCAGAAACTTCAAGTAGCAAATGACGTTTATATAGGAAATGGGCTTATCGTCGGAGGTAATTCATTATTTGGCAGTGCCATGTCTATTGCTGGTGGTCTGACCTTACATGACAATACTACTTCGACTACAGCACTTGTTCCATTGCTGTTTAATCACAATACTACGACCATGTGGAAAATTGCTCTTGATAAATCTGATGATAATTTATATATAGCTGGTAGTAGCACAGAAAGTGGCGTTTATTTAACACAAGGATCTGCCGGGGGCTGGTCAACTTTTTCTGATCAAAGATTGAAGGAAAATATTATGGATTTGAACGTGCTTGATAGAATTGATAACTATCGAGCTGTCTCGTTTGATTGGAAATCAAGTGGCGAACATGATGTGGGTGCGATTGCCCAAGAACTTTATGAAATTTTTCCAGAAGCTGTCACGGTCGGTGATGAAAAAATAAGAGATGGTAACAGGGGAGCTTGGGGTATTCAATATTCAAAACTCGGAGCACTTGCACTCGAAGGTGTGAAGGAATTGAAGCAGGAACTTGATTCATACAATGCGCTTCTCTTGGGTGGTGGAGTCGATGGCTTCATCAACAACGCAACCGCGAATAATACGCTCACCTTTAGTCAAAATATTTCATTTACAAAACATGTGTCATTTGGGAAAGATACGGTGGGATCAGCACTCATTCAGGCAGGGGAGGACGGCGTGTTAGTGCGATTTGATATGCCATATGACACCCCACCGATTGTCAATCTGACCCTTGCCAGTGATGTTGTTCTTGATACATATTTTGTAGATGCTGTCGACGCAGAGAGCTTTACGATTCGTATTCGACCATCTGCTCTTCAAGATGTTATGATAAATTGGTCAGCATTTGGACAAGTAACACCATCGATACTTACATCAGAGGAAGAGACCTCGGTATCATCAAGTTCATCTAATTCTTCTGGATCAGCAGATAGTCTGACAGATCTTGCAAACAATTATCTCTCTGACAATGGATTGACGCTGGATGATACAAGTACGACAACACCTGACGGTGCCCCTACAGAAACAGTCACAACTACGCCTAGTGAAGAAACAATTGTAGAAGAAACGGTGATAGACGTGACTGCACCGACAACGACTTCTGCTGTTGAAGAGACGTCAACTGATGCAGCCACAGCCACATCGACTGAGTCATTGTAATATATTCTCTTTTTATTGTAATCTGTATACACTATGGAACATCACATTGATACCCAAGATACCTCATCTCATCATAGACACCTTGGAAAATGGATACTGGGCATTGTTGTTGTACTTTTTATTGCTACCAGTGTATATTTTTTCCTTCGCTATCAGCATGCAAAAACAGAATTGACCCAGTTGAAAGATCCTGCGTTTCAGGCATCACAAGTGCAAAAAGAAAATGAACAATTGGTACGTGATGTAGCAGGACTTATTGAATTGCCTATGGATCAGCAACCTGTCATTGGTACAGTCCAAGATGTAGCGACGCTGGCAGAAGATCAAAAATTTTTTTCCAGAGCACAAAATGGTGACAAGGTATTGATATATGAAGACAAAGCAATTATTTATCGACCATCTGTACACAAATTAATCAATGTCGGACCGGTATATCTCAATGCAACCAGTACAACAGATATTACACAATAATTTTTTTCTATGGATTATAAAGAAACAGTACCACCAAAAGATTTTCTTGCAATGCAAAAAAAACAACGTCCCTCGAGCAAAAGTGGAAAGATTGTTGTATGGCTTTTGTTGGTCTTGGCATTAATCGGTGCGACTGGTACATACTATTTTTATCACAAATATAGCGTGTTGATTCAGGATCCCACCGTTTCTTCGCAAAAAGATTTGGATAAAACACTCGCAGCAGTTGAAAAACTTATGATGTTACCAGATGGTGAAACTCCTACGATGGCGACCATTTTGGATAAGAACAAACTTGCTGATCAAGCTTTTTTTGCAAAAGCTGAAAATGATGATGTTTTGCTTGCGTATACAAAATCATTGCAAGCAATTTTGTATCGACCTTCTACAAATAAAATTATCAAAGTAGCTCCAATATACTTTAATACCGATGTGCTTTCTGAAGACTCTGTTGGTGATGTCGCAGAGATGACCGTGGAAGAACCTGCTGAAGCATCACTACGTATTGCGTATTACAATGGGTCTGCCACACCAAATCTTTCTGCCAGTACAGAACAAATTGTGGCAACAAATTTTCCTGAATATACAACCGTGACTGTAGAAAATGCGGCCGCACAACAGTACACTGAAAATCTTGTCATTGATCTTTCTGGTTCTCATGCTGCAGAAGCAGCTGCTATTGCTACGACTATTGAAGGGAATATAAGCGCTCTTCCAGAAGGTGAAATTGCTCCAGATGCAGACATCCTTGTTATCTCTGCAAAATAGCAACGTATGAAACGAACATGGCCTGTCTTGTTCATGTTGGTATGTGCCCTGTTTGTGTACCCTTCTTTTGTTCGTGCTACCACAGGGAGTATTCTCAGTGGTCATTCGTCTGCATGGAGCAACAATATTGGGTGGGTCAATTTTTCTCAAACCACTGTCACTGATAGCGCACTAACGGGGTATGCTTGGTCACAAAATAATGGGTGGATCAACATGGCACCAACACAGTCTGGTGTGGTAAACGATGGTTCTGGCAATTTGTCTGGCTATGCCTGGGGAGAAAGTGTTGGCTGGATCAATTTTTCCGGCGTATCTATTGATACAAATGGCAATTTTTCCGGTACAGCAAGTGGAAGTCTCATCGGCACCCTCACGTTTGAGTGTACCTACTGTGATGTGCAGACGGATTGGCGGGTACGTACGGAAGAAGAAACACCTCCCCAGGCCAGTGGTGGGGGAGGTGGTTTTGTGCCGTCACAAGTACCACCGACATCTCTTGATGCATATGATGAAGACCTTGTGATACTTCCCGGACAGTCTGGTGTTGCCACAAGAAGTACAACCCTTGGCCCTATCACACTCAGTGTGCCGGTGGGCGCTGTTTCAGAAAGAACAACGTTTCATATTGGCGAAAAACGCACCAGCCCTGACACCATATTGCCGAAAGGCTTTTTTCCGGTAAACGGAGCTGTGTATACGATTGATGCCAAGACAGACAACCAAGATGCCGCCCACACGTTTCTCAAGCCACTTCGCATCATGTTTCCTCTTGCACCCGACGTGCAGGATCTGACGCATCTGAGTGTGTATTGGCAAGACGATGTGTCACAGTCGTGGCAACGTGTGTCCGGCGTTGCGTTTGCGCAGTACGGCGTGACGTTTGAAGTGAATCATCTCACAACATTTGTAATATTGCGCGGCGAGGCGCCTGCACCGATTGAAGAGCCAACGGTTCCAGTAATTGATGTTGAACCACCTACATATATTCCTGCATGGCCAAGGGAAGAGAGTGTTGTGGATATAGATGTCCCTGGTGCACATGATGTCACGATCATATTTGATACGCCTCAATTTGAAGAATCAGGGGCAGTCGATGTGACGTTTGTCTTTCCTGTGACATCCACCACCGATATCACGGTGACCTATGAGATTGTCAATCAGCAGGGCGATGTGATGTATACTCAACAAGAAGAGTTGATTGTGGACAAAGATCAGTCATACAACAAATCTTTTTTTGATTTGGGACTTCCTGTTGGTGAGTATACATTGAACATAACAACGCAATATGGTGATGCCACAAGTACGGTGCGTCAGTCATCAAAGACATTTATTATCACCGCAACACAGGGTGAAGAACAACGCCGTCCGTATGGTTGGTGGGGATGGATTATTTCTATTTTGATCGGGATTATCGTTGTCTGGGTGATCAAACGTATAGAGAACAAAAGAGAGGCATCTTCGTGAATACTTGAAAAATGAGGGAGGAGGTGTGTATACTGATACATATCTTTTATAGGGTCTTGCCTAGCAGAATATGGTATAATGCTAGTATATGACCATTAAGTACGCTAAAATAAGCGAAAAGTTAATAAAGAAAATTCTAAAATATTT
>PFLZ01000096.1 GCA_002784795.1 Candidatus Magasanikbacteria bacterium CG_4_10_14_0_8_um_filter_42_12 | reverse complement strand
GGAAACACTTCCTTCGTCATGAACGTCTTCGTCGGCGACGTCTACGTTGTCTGGCTGAGGTACAGAGACTTCAGCGACGACCAGACGGTCCACGTCGACACTGAAGACAAGACCTTCGTGGTCAACGTCAACAGCGCCCTCGGCTGCGCACAGTACGCGGAGATCGAGGACTACGCGTGGACCTGCGAGGGCACGAACATCGAGGACGAAAACGGTTACTACGTTGTGGAAAAAAATGGTCAATGCTACCTCCAAAAGTTGGGCTCCCAAGGCTCTTCACCACAAGGTAGCTACTGGATCTACGAGAGTCAAGGGAAGATGTCAATTGCTCTGTGCAGTGACCCCGACTGCTGGAGTAACTGCATCGGCACCCCGATGCTAGAGTAGGCACAACCACCTGACGGGCAACCCATGTTTTTCGTTTTTTCTCACACACTGCTCACCTGCCGACGCTTCGAACCTTCGTGGTTCTGCGTCGGTGGGTGAAAAGTGCTTGAGTATCTTTACTCTCACTCTTAAAAAGGATACTGAAGAAAAAAAACAATGCAGAATGTGCATTGTTTTTTTTCTTCAAATAGCTTGATCACTACAGATTAGGAACAACTATAATCTTCCCTTGGTACGGTGTCCAAGCACGATACGAAGTATCGTGGTCACATACAGGGTCTGCGATATTAGGATCATTATATCTTCCATCTTCTTTCGGTCCGAGATAATTTCCATTTGCATCAACATTCGAACCATTACAATATCCCCAGTTATCGAGTACTTGCACGCGTGGCTGGTAGACACATATTGAACTATTATCATTTAATCCGTTTTGTATAAGTGTATTGTACGTTGCATCCGTTATTTGATCTCGAAGGCTTGCAATAGTTTGCGTTGGATTTACACATCCATATGTATGGTAATACTCAAAAGGCTTTGTGTCACATGCACGAGGAAGATTTCCAAAACGTGGTGACACAACAGAATCAAGAATTTGAAGTTTAGACCTATCATTGAGCGTTTCTCGATAGATATCTTCATCCTCAAGTGTATAGGATGATCCCTCAGTATTATTAACAGTATTGATACAACTATATTCACCTTCTATAGGACAATCTTCATCAGTATGACACGTCAAAAAGGTTAACTCTTGGTTCACCGTATCTCGACAATACCCTAAAGATGTTTCTCCCGTTGTGTTATTAGGAGATTCACAATAAGGTTTACTATTTTTGTACATACCCGTAATGCCTTCATTTGTGATATTCCCATCGTCCCAATTTACCATTACTCTCCGAATTGGCATTCGATTGTCATCAGCAAACCCAAAGAATCTAACTTGTGCTAAGAAAGCACCTTTACTAACAATTTGACCATCATCTGATTCTCCGATCGATATAGCATTTTTCTTTCCTGCAGAGCAATAAGAAGAATCATTTCTAGGGAAACAAGTTAATGAATTTAATGAAAAAATCTGAGGCGCTTGGAGTTTTGCTTGGGCTATAACTGAGGGATCAGTATCCTGAAGATCAACGATTTCTGGCTGTACGGTATTGAATGGAAATTGGCTAATTGCATAAAATCTTGCAAACAACCGCGAAAGAACGGTTTTTCCACTGTCAAGACTTGGCATGTTTGTAAATCCATCAATTGCAGCTATAGTATTGGCGTCATATCCATCATCCACTAGCGAAGAACACCGGAATCCCTGTCCGAAAACACTTCTACTTAACACACCAGAACGATGACAAAAGAGTGGATACCCAAATGTTGGATTTGAAAACACATATGAGAGCAATGACGTTTGCACTTTTGTACTATGAGCTGTTTGAATAATATCTTCATGAGTAAGATCGGTTGATCCAAATGG
>PFLZ01000058.1 GCA_002784795.1 Candidatus Magasanikbacteria bacterium CG_4_10_14_0_8_um_filter_42_12 | reverse complement strand
CGTATATTTCACTTGATCAGCATGGGACACCACTGGGGGTTGTGATAGAGAATGATGGTATTTCTCAGATGCAACAACTGGTATTTGATAGACTGTGGCACACATTATAATTTTTTTTGTATGAATGTCGTTTTTGATTTTGACAATACACTGTTTGAAGCAGAGCGGTTGAAATTTGCCCTGTATGGATTTGTAGAAACCTATGGATTTAGTCAAGACGATGCAAAAGAAATGTATAGACTCTCTCGCGATAAAGATGGTCATGTGACATTTTCACCAGAACGTTTTTGTGAAGTCCTGAATGATGCCATTGAAAAAAAACAACAGGGAATATCTGTTGATCCTTCTTTTGTGCGGGAGCATTTAATGCAGCATGTGGGTGTAGTGACTGGTGCGATTGCATTATTGAAACAGTTGAAAGAACAGCAGGTACCGATGTATTTACTGAGTCTGGGTGTGCCAGAATGGCAACATGAAAAGGTACTGATGTCAGGAATAGATATATTTTTTCCTGCAGAACATATTCAGTACACCACGCATGTACATGAAGGGAAGATTGTTGCCTTCCGCGAGATCTTTGGTGCAGATTTTTCTGGCAAAGATACCTATTTGTTTAATGATAAACCGGATGAAACGGCTGTTCTCTTAGACACGTTTGTCGATTTGCGTGCGTATCTTCGGCGTGATCCGGATGATATGAGATATGCAAAAGAAGATTTTGATGCACTCGTTGCTACCTACCCAGATCGTGCGATATACGCAGAAGATCTCACAAACGGTGCTGCGTTTCTTCACCTTTCCTAATATATTTGTATGAAAGAACTCTCTTCAAACATTGGTGTTGTTATCCTCGCAGCCGGACATGGCACACGGATGAACAGCGAGCTCCCAAAAGTCATGCATCCGTTGCATGGCAAGCCAATAATTGGACATATGGTAGATGCTGTGATTGCGTCTGGCGTCACAGATAAACCGGTTGTTGTGGTATCGCCACAAAGTGATCTTATCCGAGAATATCTTGGAGAAAAGGTTGCATATGCTGTTCAGGAAAAACAGTTGGGGACAGCACATGCAACAGCAGCTGCAGAAGATTCATGTGCAGGAGTAGATCAGGTGCTTGTCTTGTACGGAGATTTGCCATTTTTGTCTGCGAAAACTATTGCACGATTTGCGACGTTTGCAAAAGAACATATTGTCATGGGGACAACGACGGTTCCAGATTTTGAGGAAGAACGAAAAGCATTTGTTTCATTTGGAAAAATTATTCGAGATAATGATGGAAAAGTTATAGACATACGTGAAAAAAAAGATTGCAATGAAAAAGAAGCTGCCATAAGAGAATTGAATACTGGGCTGTACGCATTTCCAGCTGGTTGGCTTTTTGAACATGTAAAAAAAACACAACCAAATAATGCGCAAGCAGAGCAGTATTTGACGGACGTGATTTTCATGGCGATGAAAGAAGGATTGCAGATAGATACTGTGGATGTGCCGGTGAGAGAATCCTTTGGTATTAGTTCACAAGAGGATTTGGCGATTGCCCACGCACTTATATAGATACTCTGTTTCAATCTGTTCACATCTGCTGTGAAAAAGCAGACTCAGCAGATACAGCAAACAGCAGTTTTAAAATTCAAGTGTTATGAAAAACATTCCAGCACTTACAATCGACTTACAGCAAGACGGATGGGAAACATCACGTGGATTTATCAAACGTGATATCGAGATGCCGTCGCTCGACGAGCAGACACGTCCAGAAGACGCTGTGTCTGTTATTGTGAAAGTGGAATATGCTGGTGTCTGCGGATCTGACCGAGGTATTTGGAATCGAAATTCGTTTACTGATCTTTTTCGTGAATCTCTTTCAAAGGAGCAAAAACCCATGCGCATTTTGGGCCATGAATTTGTTGGTGAAGTGGTAGAAGCTGGTTCACTCGTTGCATCGATGTACGATATCCATGTTGGCAATCCTGTATCAGGGGATTCTCACGTGACCTGTGGGAAATGTTTTCAGTGTCGCATAGGAGAACAGGAAGTTTGCCAAGATCAAAAGATTCTTGGTATTAGTACTAATGGTATTTTTGCCACATACGTAAAAATCCCAGCAAAAAATCTTTGGGTAGTGGATTTTACTCGTGTCCGCAAAGAACTGTGTGCACTCTATGATCCCTTTGGCAATGCTGTCCATTGTCTTACCAAAGTGGATGTTCGTGGTGCTCGAGTGGCTATTTTTGGAGCAGGACAGATTGGTATGTTTGTCATTCTGCTCGCACGACAATTTGGTGCGGCAAAGGTCATTGCGATTGATGTGAATCCAGAACAGTTGACGATTGCAAAAGAACTTGGTGCACACGAAACGATTCTTATAGAAAAAACAGACAAAGCACATGCCTACGATGCTGATGCACACGTCATTGATCGCATTATGGAACTGACGTATGGCAAAGGGGTGGATGTGAGTTTGGAAATGTCTGGATATAATTCTTCTGTAGTGAATTCTATAGAAGCTACACGTGCCGGTGGTGATGTCATTTGGTTCGGGATCAAAGATGGAGATATGACCATTCCAAATTTTTCTCGTGTGATTGTAAAAGGATTGACGATTCATAATGTTATTGGAAGACAAATTTTCCAAACATGGCAAACAGCACAACGTGTTCTTTCTGATAAGACGAACGGTATTCAGGATAAGATGTGGAATATTATTATGAAAGACGGCGATGGGACAGTAATCAAACTGTCTGAATATACACCGGAGATGTTTGAAGAAAAAATGAAATCACATCCGAAATTGGTATTTGATATGCAGAATTAAATCTTCTTTGTTCTATGAATACCACACTCAATACACTCTCTGCACAAACTGTAGAAGATATCAAAAAAGCAGGTCTCTTTAAATCTCAGCGCGTCATTTCTACCAAGCAAGGATCGGTGATTCTCGCAGATGGAAAAGAACTCCTCAATTTTTGTGCGAATAATTATCTGGGACTTTCTGGAAAGGAAGATTTGATAGATGCCGCCAAAAAATCACTTGATGAGTATGGCTATGGGTTGTCTTCAGTTCGTTTTATCTGTGGTACACAAACGATACACACGGCACTCGAAAAACAAGTTGCCGCATTTTTTCACAAAGAAGATGCTATTCTCTTTACCTCATGTTGGGATGCAAATGAGGGTGTCTTTGCATCACTTCTCACAGACCAAGATGCGGTCATTTCTGATGCGCTGAATCATGCAAGTCTTATCGACGGTATTCGATTATGCAAAGCAGAACGTCATGTATTCAAACACATGGACATGGAAGATCTCGAAGAACAATTGAAACAAACGCAAGAAAAACACATGCGTTGTATTGTGACAGACGGTGTCTTCAGTATGGATGGCGACATCGCACCACTCAAAGAAATTTGTGATCTCGCCGACAAGTACGATGCCTTTGTCGTTGTCGATGATGCACACGCGAGTGGATTCCTGGGTGATACAGGGCGCGGTGCAGCAGAAGCTGCGGGTGTTCTAGATAGAGTAGATGTGATCACTACGACGTTTGGAAAAGCACTCGGTGGTGCAACAGGTGGAGCTGTCGTCGCTTCAAAAGAAGTCGTTGCACTTCTCCATCAGCGAGCACGCACAACACTCTTTACCAATGCACTTCCTCCGGTCATCTGCGGTGTGACGAGCTATGTGTTAGACTATGTAGACCAACATCCAGAACTTAGAGAAACGCTTTGGGACAATACACGATATTTTCGAGAAAAAATGGCATCAGCTGGATTTACACTGCCAAAGTCAGTTCATCCTATTGTTCCCGTGATTATAGGCGATGCAGAGCCAGCAATGCACATGGCAGAAGATATGCTTGCCGAAGGTATTTATGTCATTGCCTTTAGTTATCCAGTCGTCCCTATGGGGACCGCAAGAATTCGCGTACAAATTTCTGCGAGTCATACAAAAGAACAGATTGATCAGCTTGTAGTTGCATTTGAAAAACTAGGGAAGAAGTATAATATTCTTTAATACTCTAACTCTCTAAAACTCTAATCGTATGTGCGGAATCATTGGATACATAGGAGAAAAGGAAGCCTTACCCGTGCTCATCAAAGGGCTTCGTCGTTTGGAATACCGTGGCTATGATTCTGCTGGGGTAGCCATATTAGATGGACAGACACATAAGATTGATCGTGTGCGTGCCGTGGGCAAAGTAGATATTCTTGCTGACAAGGTAAAGGATATGCATATATCTGGTCATGTCGGGATTGCGCACACTCGATGGGCGACGCATGGTGGTGTGACAGAAGAAAATGCACATCCTCATACAGCTATGGATGGCAAATTGGTATTGGTGCACAATGGAATTATAGAGAATTATAGAGAATTAAAAGAAAAATTAGGTGATGTCATTCTTGAATCACAAACTGATTCAGAAATTTTTGCACATCTTATTGCATCTCAGTATAAAGGTAATTTGAAAAAAGCAGTCGTCGATGCACTCAAACATGTGCGAGGTACCTATGGTATCGTGGTAATGCATGCGGATCATCCAGACGAAATGGTTGCCGCGCGACTGGGAAGTCCTATTGTGATTGGTGTCGGGGATGGAGAACAATATGTCGCGAGTGATGCAACACCCATTTTGCCATATACCAAAAAAGTTATTTTTCTCGAAGATGGAGAAGTTGCTGTTATCAAAAAAGAAAGCATGGAGACGACGGATTTGTTTGATCAGCTCGTGACCAAACATATTGAGGAAATAGAATGGAATGATGAACAAGCAGAAAAACAAGGATTTGATCACTTCATGCTCAAAGAAATTTTTGATCAACCACAGGTCTTTCAGGATGCGATTCGTGGAAGATATAATCTTGCTGAAGGGACAGCCTACTTGGGTGGTCTTAATATGACGATCGATGAAATGCGCAGTGTGAATCGTATTATTTTGATTGCCTGTGGAACCGCGAGCTACGCAGCGATGGCAGGAAAGTATGCTATCGAACGTCTTGCTGGCATTCCTGTTGATGTTGATGTGGCGAGTGAATTTCGATATCGAGATCCTATTATTGATGAACATACACTCGTCTTTGCCATCTCTCAATCTGGAGAAACCGCAGATACGCTTGCAGCCGTTCGTGAAGCAAAACGAAAAGGTGCGTTTGTTCGCGGGATTGTGAATGTTGTTGGTTCAACCATTGCGAGAGAAACAGATGGTGGAAGCTATATCCATGCTGGCCCAGAACTTGCCGTTGCTTCTACAAAAGCATATACCAACATGGTGGCAATTTTATTGCTCTATGCGCTTGAATTTGGAAGAATAAAACGAGTGAGTCCAGCAACAGGACAACGATTGTTACACGCACTCAGAGAAATTCCATCAAAGATGCAATTGATATTTGAACAAAAAGATGAGATAAAAAGAATTGCAGAAAAATATGCACATTCAAAAGATTTCTTTTTTATAGGTCGTGGCGCAAATTATTCTGTTGCCCTCGAAGGGTCAATAAAGTTGAAAGAAATTACCTATATTCATAGCGAAGCATACCCAGGAGGAGAATTGAAACATGGACCATTGGCACTTCTTTCGCCAGAATTCCCTGTCATGGCTATCATGACAAAGGATCAGCTCTATGATAAAATGAGAAGCAATATTGAAGAAATTCGAGCACGGAAATCACCTGTTATTGTGATCGCAACAGAAGGAGATGAACAAACAAAAGAACTTGCAGAAGATGTAATATACGTCCCTGATACGATGGAGCTTCTTCAGCCACTCCTGAATACTATCCCATTGCAATTATTTGCGTACTACACTGCCGTTGCGTTAGGCAGAGATGTTGACAGGCCAAGAAATCTTGCAAAATCAGTAACAGTAGAATAGGCATTGATGAATACTGATGATACATAGATACAAACTGATATGTATAAACATAGTGAACTCACGCATAAAATTATCGGTGTCTCTATGAATGTACATAATAAGATTGGACCAGGATTTCAGGAAAAAATTTATCACAGAGCAATGGAAATCGCATTGAAACAAGAGGATTTATGTACAGAAAGTGAGAAAGAATTTCGTGTAAGATTTAATACAAAGTGGGTCGGTACATTTCGTGTAGATATTCTCGTGAATGATTTGATCATTGTTGAATTGAAAGCGGTTTGTGGAGATATGCCACCACTGTTCCAGACGCAGACAATCTCCTATCTGAAGGCGAGTGGCAAAGAGGTGGGATTACTCATTAATTTTGGAAATAAACAATTAGAAGTAAAAAGACTTGCAAGATACTCAAACTATGAAAGATAACAATCAGTTTTCATCATATAAAAATCAGTTTGCATCGATGTATGCTATTATCTTTGACATGGATGGTGTCCTCATCGACAGCGAACCAATATGGAAAGACGCGGGTATTGAATTATTTACTCGCCTTGGTGTGCCTATGACACGAGAACGTATGGCAGAGACCATGGGGATGAGATGTGATGAAGTAGTGGCATTGCGGTATGCGTCTAACCCTTGGGAAGGCATGACTGTGGGTGAAGCATCGGATGAACTTATTCGTCTCGTAGTAGAAAAAACCAAAGCACTTGGTCAAGCATTGCCAGGAGCACTCTCTGCTATTCGTATTGCCCAGGACATGGGCGTAAAAACAGCAATTGCATCATCGTCGCCCATGGTATTGATTGAGGCAGTTATAGAGCATCTTGGTATTGGAGGATTTGATTCACTGCATTCAGCCTTTTCCGAAAAACGAGGGAAACCTGCACCAGACGTATATCTGGCTACTGCAAAAGCCTTGGACATTTTGCCAGAACACTGTATTGTAATAGAAGACTCGCTCAATGGTATGAAAGCCGCGAAGGCTGCAGGGATGACCTGCATTGGTATCCCTGATGCACGATACTTCTCTCATGAACAAGTGTCGGGCGTTGCGGATCATATTTTTGACAGTCTCGAATCGTGTACGCGCGAGCAATTTGTATCATTATTTGTATAGTATGAAAAAAAACATTGTTGCCATCGGTGGTGGAAATGGAACCGCTGTTTCAGTCCAAGCATGCAAAACGTTTTTAGATCAGATTTCACTTTCTGCTGTGGTTTCCATGTCGGATAGTGGTGGTGCAAATGGAAAACTTCGAGAAGAAACAGGGTTTTTGCCTGCAAGTGATCTCATGCGGACGACGCTTGCATTTTCCAATCAAGATCCACACATGTTGAAACAAGTGTTTTATCGAAACAGAATTTCAAATGTCGTGTCTAAGATCGATGGATACTATATTGGCATTTTGTGGTACACGATGCTTCAAGAAAAGGGACTGAGTTTTATGCAAGCGCAAGAATCATTGGAACAGATTCTTGGTGCCGTAGGACATGCATATCCAAATACTCTTGAGGTGGCAGATTTGTGTGTGAAATTTGTGAACGGAGAAACCGTAAAAACAGAGGGGGCTATTGATCGTCCTTCAGAACGCGATAGTCGTATTGCAAAGGCCTGGCTTGAACCCAAAGCAAATCTTTTTGAAGGTGCTACAAAAGCGATAGAGGAAGCCGATGTCATTCTTTTTGGGCCTGGCAGTTTGTATTGTTCTATCGTCGCAACGCTCTTGGTGGATGGTATGAAAGAAGCGCTGCAAACATCAACAGCAAAGCTCATTTATGTAGTGGGAAATGCATATGAAACTATTGGCGAAGCAGGGCCAACACAGTTGAGTGATTTTATTATTGAACTCGAACAGTATCTCCCAAGAAAACTTGATACCCTTATTTATAATAATCACACATTGACATCGTACGAACAATCTCGGTATGCAGAAAAACAATGGTCATTGATTGTTAGTGATACTGATGATGAACGGGTCATTTCGGGAGATTATGAACGCAGTGGTGGGGGATTAGATCCTGAAAAACTTGGTTCTCTTTTGAAAGGTATAATATTTTGATGTATGGACATTCAATCACAAGAAATACAAACGAAAGCAATCAAATATACGATGAAGGAGAATGGAGAAGTAATTGGGCGTGTATCGCTTTTTTTCATCACAAATGATCTTCATGGAGAACCCTATGGTCTTGTCGAGGATGTGTTTGTCAATGATGCCTATCGGGGGAAAGGTATTGGGACTATGCTTTTGCAACACGTTATTGATGAGGCAAAAAAACAAGGGTGTAGAAAATTGTTAGCACAAAGTAGATATGGAAAAAATGGTGTTCATCTACTGTATGAACGACTAGGATTTACTGATCATGGAAAAAATTTTAGAATGGACTTTGTACGTTGATGTGTGGCTGAGTGGATATTGTTGATATGAAAGAAGATACACCAAACCGCAGACAGAATAGTTTTGATCAATTGCGTCTTATTGCAGCTTTTTTTGTTATTATTACGCATTCATATGCGTTGCTTGGACTTCCTGAAACTGATGTCTTATATCGTGTGACACGAGGTGCTACCTCATTTAGTACGTTTGGACTTTGGATTTTTTTTGTTATTAGTGGATACCTTGTCACTGCAAGTGCGTTGCGGAGTACATCATTGTGGCGATATATACAAAAACGTATGTTGCGTATTGTCCCTGCGTTTTTTGTTGTGATACTTTTTGCGGTAGGAATTATTGGAAGTTTGTTTACAACCGTTTCTTTTTTGGAATATATAAAGGATCCTGTTACGTGGAATTATCTGAAAGGTCTTACATTTTTTCGATTGCAATATAATTTGCCTGGTGTATTTCTGAGTAATCCATATCCAGGGGCCATAAATGGATCTCTCTGGACGATTCCTTATGAAATTGCTCTGTACAGTATCCCAGCATTTGTATTGATGCTTCGTGGAGCATGGAGGCGTGTTATACGCTATGTGTTCTCCATACTCTGGGCATTTGGTATTTTTTCTGTACTGAAGTGGTCCACTTTTTTGTGGGGCCATACAATCCCCGTGCTTCAACTCAATA
>PFLZ01000130.1:429-2302 GCA_002784795.1 Candidatus Magasanikbacteria bacterium CG_4_10_14_0_8_um_filter_42_12 | reverse complement strand
CAACATACGAGATAGAAATGATCAGTGAAGAAAATTATTTCTTCAAATTTTCTGCGTATCAAGAAAAACTGTTGAAACTTTATGAACAAGAAAACTTTGTTGTACCGGCACACAGACAAAACGAAATCAAAGCATTTGTCGAGCGGGGACTGCAAGATTTTTCTATTTCGAGACTCAAAGAAAAAATGCCATGGGGTGTGCCAGTACCAGGAGACGAAGCGCAAGTGATGTATGTGTGGTTTGACGCGCTTGTCAATTATATTTCAACACTCGGTTGGCCCGCCTCCGCCAAGGCTACGGCGGACAAGCCTGATAGTTTTGATGCTTGGTGGGGGACTGTTGAACATCCGAATGCTGTACAAGTTGCAGGAAAAGATAATCTGCGACAACAAACAGCAATGTGGCAGGCGATGCTCCTCTCTGCGCAGTTGCCGGCGAGCAAGCAAATTTTTATCCATGGCTTCATCACGGCAGAAGGACAGAAGATGAGTAAGAGTGTGGGCAATGTTGTAGCTCCATACGATGTGGTTGAAAAATACGGTACAGATGCGGTTCGCTATTTCCTCCTCGGTGGATTGCCTAGCTATGATGATGGTGATTGGTCCGTTGCGCGATTTGAAAATTTTTATACCGCGCATCTTGCGAATGGGGTGGGGAATTTGACTTCAAGAATTTTGACGATGCTTGAGAAGTATAGTGACGGAATTGTACCTAAAGTATCTTCAAATATTTTTCCATTAGAGGAAATTTGGGAATCATATAATTATTCTTTTGGAAAATTTGAATTTGAACAGATTGTTCAGCTGACTGGTTCTTTGGAATCATCAATAAATGATTTCATCTCGATAAAAGAGCCTTGGAAGCAAGTGAAAGAAGGGAAAGATATTTCTGGAATTTTATATCAGTTTGCAGAATCTCTCCGTCAACTCGCAACCATGCTCCTTCCAATCATTCCAACAAGTGCAGAAAAAATATTGTCGTTGCTGGGAATTGATGTCGCGTCACTTGAATCATTGGAAATAGAATCAGAATGGGGAAGATTGAAACCTGGTACGAAAGTTGTGAAAGGTGATATGTTGTTTCCACGGCTTGAGAAATAGAACGCAGATCACCAGGATTACCATGATAATCCAGGATCTTATCAATAAAAATCATGGTGAATCATGGTAATCCTGGAAATCTGTGTGCCATAAATTTGTATGCAAGACCTCTATAAAAAATTCAAAGACTACGGCAAAGTGAAACTCAACGAACCACTTGCCAAACATACGACGTTTAAAATCGGTGGACCGGCGTCTTTTTTTGTGACTGTTACGGAAACTGAAAAACTTGTCGAACTTTTAAAGTTACTAGATGGCAAAGGCATCGATTATTTCATTCATGGTGGGGGAAGTAATACCCTTGCGAGTGATGCTGGATTTGTCGGTGTGGTGATCGATGTCAAAACCAGAAATACCGAGGTTCAGGAAGATGTCTTCATTGCTGACGCAGGCTGTGTAACCGTCGCTGTGGCCCAAAAATCGATGGCTGCGGGCCTTACAGGCTTTGAGTGGGGAGTAGGTGTCCCTGGGACTATTGGTGGTGCGGTGAGGGGGAATGCCGGTGCCATGGGTGGGGACATGAAGAAAGATATTTTGAAAAAAGTAGACGTATATATAGATGGAGAGGTTGTAGAGATGACAAATGAAGAATGTGAGTTTGGCTATCGTGAGAGTGCATTCAAAAACAATGGTGGCGTGATACTACGAGCATATCTACAATTGAAAAAGGCAGAGCCAGATGCGCAGCTCATGAAAAAAGCGCTTGAACATTTACAATATCGCAGTAGTACACAACCACAGGGGTTTGCGTCGAGTGGATGTATCTTTAAAAA
>PFLZ01000130.1:0-378 GCA_002784795.1 Candidatus Magasanikbacteria bacterium CG_4_10_14_0_8_um_filter_42_12 | reverse complement strand
AAATTCAGATTTCAAAATACAGAATGCAGAATGTTTGGATACATTACGTGAGTTCGATGCGGAAAAAATGGAACAATTTGAAAAAATAGGGAAAATTTCTGCGGGATGGCTGATTGAGCAAGCGGGGTTGAAAGGAAAGAAAAAAGGGAAGGTTGAGATAAGTGAAACGCATGGAAATTTTATGATCAATACCGGCGGCGCTACGGCAGATGATGTGCTTGGATTGATTGAAGAAGTGAAGCAAGAGGTGTATACTAGATTTGGGATTGAGCTGGAGGAGGAAGTGTCCATTCTTTAAGGCTCAGAAGGCCGAGAAGGCTTGGAAAGCCTAGAATGCTGTTTATATCAATCCACTTATTATTTTGAAATAGTTGCTTT
>PFLZ01000033.1 GCA_002784795.1 Candidatus Magasanikbacteria bacterium CG_4_10_14_0_8_um_filter_42_12 | reverse complement strand
TTTAAAGAGTTTATGAATATCTATTTTGGTTACGTTTCCCACTAATTACCTAATAGAATTACTTTTATGGAAGCAAATATTTTTCTTCAACTTGCGCTGTTGTTTGGTCTCACGGTATCAATCGCATTCATTATGCGATTGCTCAGACAACCACTCATGATTGCATACATTATCTCGGGCATGATTGCCGGACCACTTTTTTTGCATACGGTCGAAGGGAGTTCGGCTACCTTTGATACACTTGCACAATTTGGCGTTGTATTTCTTCTCTTTCTTGTAGGATTGAGTTTGAATGTTTCGCACATCAGACACATTGGGAAAGCTGCCGTCATCACCGCTTTGGCACAAGTCATTTTTACTTCCACAAGTGGTTTTTTTATCCTTCGTGCGCTTGGATTTGAAGTGTCATCGGCTGCATACCTCGGTATTGCCATAACATTTTCAAGTACGATTATTATCGTAAAACTTCTCAGTGATAAAAAAGATACAGAATCAGTCTACGGACGCCATGTCCTTGGTATTATGGTAGTGCAAGACATTGTTGCCGTCCTCATCATGCTCTTTTTGACTACGAACGGATCTGATATTCCACTCCTCGAGATGCTTGGGACGATTGCCCTTAGAGCCTTCGCGATCGTCGGCTTCATTATTGTGCTATCAAAATATCTCATTCCAAAAATTCTTGATCACGTCGCATCTTCTGCTGAATTTTTATTTATTTTCACCCTTGCCTGGTGTTTTGGTATTGCGAGCCTCATGAAGTGGGCAGGATTTTCACTTGAGATCGGGGCTATCATCGCAGGTATTTCTCTCGGATCTTCGCCATATCAATCAGAAATCAGTAGCCGTATCAAACCACTCAGAGATTTCTTTATTGTCCTGTTCTTTATTATTTTGGGGAGCGAAATGGGCGTTTCACACATAGGAGCATTACTTGTGCCAGGGCTTATTGTGTCGGCATTCATCTTATTTGGAAATCCATTTATTCTCTACTACTCCTTCCGCATGCTCAAATTCACCAGGCGCAATAGTTTTCTTGCGGGTGTAACAGCAGCACAAGTCAGCGAATTTGGATTTATCCTTATTTTTACGGGCGTAAGTCTTGGACACTTGCATGGCAATGAGTTGCCTCTCTTTACGATCGTTGCACTCACCACCATTTTTGTATCTTCCTATGCCATTACGTACAATGAACAACTCTACAAGTTTGTGCGCCCCATGCTCGATATGTTTGGCCGTGACAAATCTCAACAAAAAGAAAATAAAAGTGAAATTTATGATGTATGGGTCGTCGGCTACCATCGTATCGGCTGGAAAATTTGTGAAACACTCACAAGAGAAAAAAAAACATTTGCTGTTATAGATTTCAACCCAAAGGCAATAGCAAAACTCAAACACAGAGGAATCCCGGCATTCTTTGGCGATGTCGCTGATGTAGAATTTCTCGAATCTGTACAACTGGAAAAAGCAAAAATTATTATCATGACTATACCAGAAGCAGACGACCAACTCACATTGATCAAACATGTACGGATGAAATCGGAATCTGTTCATATTGTCGGCAATTTGTACCACAACAATAGCCTTGAAGATCTGTATCAGGCAGGAGCAAACTATGTTATGATGCCTCATCTCCTCGGTGGACAATGGATGTCTGAAGTATTGCAACAGCATCCGTGGACAAAAAAAACATTTGTAGACCTCAAAAAAGAACAGCGAGAAGAAATGAAACTCCGATTTACCCTCGCAGACGAGTAAGACTCCAAAAGACATATCCCCGAAACGTACACAGTTTGACTCCGAAATCTTCCTTGACATCCAGGGGACCCCTTGGTATAATCGTCTCACGTTTTTTGGGCCAGTAGCTCAGTTGGCTAGAGCGCCTCGTTTGCACCGAGGAGGTCGGGGGTTCA
>PFLZ01000072.1:7868-8967 GCA_002784795.1 Candidatus Magasanikbacteria bacterium CG_4_10_14_0_8_um_filter_42_12 | reverse complement strand
GTTTCATCAGTTCCATTTCAAGTGCTTGGGAATGAAACGCTGCGCGAAACAATACAGCAATATGATCGAGTGGTATTCCTTCGTCTCGAAATTGGAGAATCTGTCCAGCAATGAATTCTGCTTCTTCCCTATCGTCGGCAAACGCATGCACTTCGGGTCGCATGAATGCATCTTGGAGACTGCGCAATGTCTTTTGATGTTGACGTGTATTGTTTGCAATGACATCATTTGCGACATCGAGAATATTTGGTGTGGAACGATAATTTGTTTCCAGACGAAACATGCGTGCTCCTGGATATTGCGAATCAAAATCAAGAATGTTTTGGATATCAGCAGCACGAAATGAATAAATGCTCTGCGCATCATCACCGACGACCAATACATTATGGTGCACTGCCGCAAATTGATTGATAATCGACGCTTGGATTTTATTCGTGTCCTGATATTCGTCAACAAGAATGTAGAGAAATTGATTTGCAAATTTTTGTTTGACTGCAGGTTCTTTCAAAAGCAACAGATACAAATTCACGAGTAAATCATCAAAGTCCATCGCATTGGCATCGAGCTTTCGCTTCCGATACTCTTCTGCAATGCGAGTAATCACGTCTGCAATATCGAGCCAATTTGGATGCTTGAGATCGAGTACATCGGCAATCGTCGTCTCTGCATTTCTCGCATACGAAATAATTGATTGCAATACTTTTGGCGACGGGAATCGGCGTTCATTGCGATTGATCCCTTCCATTTTCAAACACAGTTTGAGGATATCAAGACTATCCGCAGAATCGAGAATTGTAAAATTGGATTGATACCCCAGGAGTGGGGCATATTTTTTTAATATTCTATAAGAAATATGATGGAATGTTCCTGCCCATGGCAATTTCATGCCTGTTCCACTTGCTACTGCGACTCGCTCCATCATTTCTTTGGACGCTTTATTGGTAAATGTCACTAATAACATGCGTTCGGGATCGATACCTTGTTCCAATAAATACGCAACACGATACGTAATCGTGCGCGTTTTGCCACTGCCCGCTCCAGCGAGGACGAGACAAGGCCCATCACCGTGGAGCACGACTTGTTGTTGTTCTTCGTTTAA
>PFLZ01000072.1:0-7635 GCA_002784795.1 Candidatus Magasanikbacteria bacterium CG_4_10_14_0_8_um_filter_42_12 | reverse complement strand
ATAATCTTCTAGTCTTTCTTTCCTATACATTTGCAGTTCCCCAGGGCACAAGAGCTGCAAATGCGGCTACGAGTGTGCCCTGGAGGAGTTCCTCTACCGAAGTAGAAAATGAAGTCGACGCCGGAAGCGTTGCCGGCGCAACCGACGTCGACTTCACAACAAAGCATCAGGAGGAACTCATGAAGTTTAGCCGGGCCAGTGTCCTGGGGAGGAACGAAAGCCAACCGCACTTCACGTGGAACACTATAGAACAAACAATACGAACTTCTCAAAAGGGAAAAGTTGAAAAAGAAGGGACATTCTGCTATAGTGTTTTTGGTATGAACATAGACGTCACCCAACTAGAGCTTCTCAAAACGGCCATTTTTTATGGTCTTTTGTCGTGTACCTTGGCATTCCTCTGGACACCACTCCTGACTAAATTGCTCTATAAATACAAAATTACTCGCCGAGGTGAATATGATGCGAGCCTTGGAATAGAAGGACGGCAGGCAAAATCCGGCGTCCCGATCATGGGTGGCCTTGTCGTGATTATCACGGTGACCGTGCTGACTATTGCCTTCAACTGGGACAGAAGCTTCACCTGGGTCCCTATTGGCGTCATGCTCCTCGCAGCTCTCCTCGGCGGGGTCGACGATGTGATGAATATCTATGGAAAAAAACGCCGCCTCAGAAAAATCAGCCAAACACTTCGCCTGATCCGAGTTCACAGTGATTGGCGTCAACGCATCTGGCTCACCCTCACATTGCCCTGGACGGCATTCAAGCGTATATCGCTCTGGCTCGGTTCTCACCCAGGAAAAGGGCTCCACGTCCACGAACGCCTTTTGTTGCAATTTCTTGCTGGTGGCGTAACAGCGTGGTGGGTATATTTCAAGCTCGGTGAACATTGGCGAGAAATCCACATCCCATTTGATGGGTACATCAATATTGGCTGGTGGATCATGCCTCTCATTATCGTCTTTGTGATGGCATCTGCAAACGCAGTAAACTTCACAGACGGCATGGATGGACTTGCAGGTGGTGCACTGATTACAACATTTTCAGCACTTGGCCTTTTATCTTGGTTTGGCGGATACAAAGAAATCATGATTCTCAATACCATGACGGTGGGAGCACTGATCACCTACACATACTTCAATGTAAAACCAGCTCGCTTTCAGATGGGAGATACTGGCTCGCTCGGTCTCGGGGCACTCCTGGCAATCAATGCCATCGTCATAAACCAGATGCTTCTCCTTCCATTCCTCGGCTTTATTTTCTACCTAGAGCTTGGCAGCGTCGTCCTCCAAATCGGTGGACGATATATCCTCGGCAGACGTATTCTGAAGATGGCGCCACTGCATCATCACTTTGAACTGCGTGGATGGAGTGAAGAAAAAGTCGTCATGCGATTTTGGTTTATCCATATGGCAGTGGTGTTGCTGGGAATCTGGATAGCATTATTCTAGCAATTAACAATTAACTATTAACAAAAAACAAGTGCAAACACGCCCGTTCATTGTTAATTGTTAGTTGTTAATGGATATGTATCTACATTGGGACGAACAACGCATTACCGACTTCTCTGAAAAGAACATAAACACGATGTACAATCGCGGTTTTGTTTGTGTGCGTCCTGAAAACGGATTGATGCAGCAGACACGAAGCATCCGTATCAATCTCTCGAAATTTGACCTGTCGAGTGAGAACAAACGTATCTTACGAAAAACAGAAGGACTCGAACTCAACATTCAATCTATCCCCTATTCACAATATTCTTGGGAAATAGGAAAAATGGGAAAAGATTTTTATGAACAAAAATTTGGCGATGGAACTTTTTCTGCAAATAAAATAAAAGAATTGCTCACTGGCAAGCGCGATGATTTTAATAAACTGCTTTGTTATGTCATCCCGAACGAAGTGAGGGATCTTTCGGAGGATATGTCTGAAAAATTACCAAAAGACTCTGTAGGAAGTACGTCCCCGGCTTCGAAAGATCCTTCGACTCCGCTGCGCTCCGCTCAGGATGACAATGCTGTTGGTTACTGTATCGCAGTAGAAACAAGTGATATCATCCACTACAGCTACCCATTCTACAATCTGCATTCTGAATTCAAAAATGTAGGTATGGGCATGATGCTCCGCGCGATTGAATATGCAAAAAACAATGGCAAAAAGTACATCTACCTCGGTTCATTTCAACGTCCCGGAGATATATACAAATTGCAGTTTTCTGGCATGGAGTGGTTTGATGGTGAAGTATGGAGTGATGATGTGGCAGTGCTAAAAGATGTACTTGATGATGAAAAATAATACTTATCTAAGACATCTATTCAGCAAATACAGCAGACACAGCAGATTCAGTTGGCTCTAGAAACTATGTCAAATATAGCATCGTTTACGGAGATAAAAGCGTGGCGGAAATCTCATGAATTAACATTGTACATCTATAAAATAACGCAAGATTATCCAAAAGAAGAATTGTATGGTATAAAGAGTCAGACAAGACGAGCTGCCGCATCAGTCGGCGCAAACATTGTAGAGGGCTTTAAGAGAAAAGATTTGAAAGATAGCATAAAATTTTATAACATTGCTGAAGCATCTCTTGAAGAATTGAAAAATCACTTGATACTTGCGAGAGATTTGCAGTATATATCCAAAGAACGGTACACCTTTATCGCAGATAAAGTTAAGGAAGCATCAAAGACACTCTACGGCTGGGTAAAAAGCCAACGAGATTTCTTGTAAGGATGCTGAATCTGCTGCCTCTGCTGTATTTGCTGGAAAACCTTTCTTGAAAAAATAAACTTTCAAAAATGAAAAAACATCAAAAGCAAAAACACATCCACTTCATCGGCATCTGCGGCGTAGCCATGAGCGCCCTCGCAATCGCCTATCACAAAAAGGGTTACAAAGTCACAGGCTCTGACAAAGGCTTTTATCCTCCAGTTTCGACAAATCTTGCAGAAGCTGGTATTGAGTTTTACCCAGGTTGGCATGTGGAAAAGATGCTTGCCGGCAGTAGCCTTGGCGAAGGCCGGACCGCAAACGGTGATCCAGATGTTGTGATTGTTGGCAATGTTGCAGGATCAGAAAATCCTGAATGGCAATATGTACAGGAACACAAGATCGAATATCTCTCTTACCCAGAGGCCATTGCAAAAGATTTTGTCCAAAAAAATTCTATTGTCTGCGCAGGCACATACGGAAAATCTACCAGCGCATCTATCCTCGCATGGGTCATGATCGAAGCTGGTTTTGACCCAAGCTACATGTTTGGTGGCGTCAGTATCAATGATATCCCTGCCGCAGCTATTGGCGATAGCGACTACTCTGTGCTCGAAGGCGATGAATACAAAAGTGCGCGCTGGGACAATGGAGCAAAGTTCTTCCATTACTCCCCTACACATCTCCTTCTCACATCCGTTGTCTGGGATCACGCAGATGTGTATCCGACAGAAGAAGATTATAAACACGCATTTGTAAAACTTGTCAGCGGACTACCTGACGGTGGATGTTTGATTGCTTCTGAAAATGTGGGAAAGATTGAAGATTACTTTTCGCTTCGCGAAAAAAGATTGAAAGATTGTACAGTCATTACGTATGGGAAAAACGAGGGTAATGATTATCGCTACGGCAATGTTGAAACCACAAAACACGGCACAACATTCACCATTTACAACAATTCGAACACTTACAACATTTCAACATCAAGCCTCGGAGACTACATGGCCGACAACATGACAGGATGTTTTGTCATGGCACACCAGCTCGGCATGAAACCAGAAGATATCATCAAACATCTTTCAACATACAAAAATATAAAACGCAGACTGGAAAAAAGATTTGATGGTGATATCACTGTCTTTGATGACATTGCACATTCCCCTACCAAGGCAGAAAAAGTATTAGAGAGTGTCCGAAAACTGTACGATGGAAAACTGTTCGTAGTCTTTGAACCAAACACTGGAAACAGAAAACCAGCGTCCCTCCCCGGCTACGACAATGCATTCGTCAGCGCAGACGAAGTAATTATTCCGAGACTCTCACGAGTAAAAGTACATGAAGCAGATCCCGACAAACCAATCTATGGCAAAGAACTTGCTGACACGATCGGGAAAACACATAGCAATGTGCTCTTCATGCCAGACGATGAAAAACTTGTTGAGTATCTTTTGAAAGAAACAAAAAAAGGCGATGTTATCGCCTTCCTTGGAAGTCATGGATTTCGTGGAATGATTGGACAGCTCGTAAGCAGACTAAGTGAATAAGCAATAAGCTTACTTTCCTTCCTCAGCAATTTCAGCTTTGACAGTATCTTCATCAATGGTCATGATTTCAAGAGTGATACCACACATCTGACATTCTACCATATCACCAACAGCGAGATCACTGTGAAGCGTGAGGCCAACCTCATTTTTGCATTCATTACACGTGAGTTTCATACATAGTTGCGTTAATAATAGGATGAATGATAGGATATCAGAGATAACAACAAAAAACAAGTCTTTGTCATAATCCGTAAATCAGCATCCTGCCTGCCGGCAGGCAGGTATCCGTTATCCGAAAGCTATGAAAACTCCCCAACAGTCATATCCATCACTTGCAAAAGAACTCGGTACACCGAGCGTTTTTTTGAAACGAGAAGATGAACATCCATACGGATCACATAAAGGACGTTCTATCCCATACATGATGAAAACATATATCAAACGAGACAACGTCCGTGATTTTGTTATTTCCAGTTCTGGAAATGCGGCCCTCGCTGCCATCCGCATGGCCGTAAAGCAGAATCAAAATAATCCAGATAAACAGATTACACTTCGTGTTTATGTAGGCCAGAACATTGATAAAAAAAAACTCGAAAAACTACATTCTGAAATCAACAATCTGAATTCTAAAATTTCAATTGAACAAGTTGAACGCCCAAAGCAAGAAGCATTCAAACTAGATAAAGATGGCACAGCGACATCACTTCGGCAATCAACAGATGATCTTGCACTCGAAGGATACCACGAACTTGCATACGAGCTGATGAAAATTCCAGATCTAAGAGCAGTGTTCATTCCAACATCATCAGGAACAACAGCACAGGCTATTGCGGAAGTATTTGCAAAAGAGCAACCAACAACACAAGTACACATTGTCCAGACAACAGCATGTCACCCTATCGCGACCGCACTGGGCGCAGATGGAAATAGTACAGAGAGCTCAGTTGCAGGCGCAATCGTCGACAACATCGCACACAGAAAACAAGCTGTTGTTGATACAGTCAACCAAACACATGGCGCAGGATGGATTGTGAACGATGAAGAAATTGAATCAGCAAAAAAACTTGTCAAAGAAACAACGGGTATTGCTATTTCACCAAACAGCGCACTTGCTGTTGCGGGATTAAAGAAGTCTCTCGAATTCAAAACCAAATTTGAAGGTGCAGTTGCGTGTGTGATTACTGGACAGTAGAGAGATCAAATAACTAAAAAAAACGTTCGAAATATATCGAACGTTTTTTTATACTCAAATTACCAAATTTCCCAATTAACCAATCGCCCCCACTACATTTCTATCACAGTTTTATCACCAACAATCATCTGATGTCCTTCTGGTCCACCCTCTTGTTTGATCAGTCGAACATTTTTTCCAATAATACTATCACGAATACGCATCGGTGCATGAATTTCTGTATTTTCTAAAATAATAGAATCCTTAATACTTGCTCCCTTTACAGAACAACCTTGACTAAGAGTAACATTTGGCCCTATCTCTGCATCTTCTATGACACAATTCTCTCCAATCAATACGGGTCCTTTGATACGCACCCCTTTGTCAATACGTGCACCAATACCAATATGAACCTCGCCGTCAATGACAGCCGTAGGATCAATAGTTACGCCAGAAGGCACTTTTTCAATTTCCAACTGTTCCAAAAGCAGTCTATTGGCAATCAGAAGGTCTTCCGGCTTTCCCGTATCTTTCCACCACCCAGTAATTTCTTTATAGCCTACGTTCTTTCCATCCTTCAAAAATTGAGAATGGATACTCGAAATTTCGTATTCACCACGCGCACTCTTCTCTATCTTTTCAAATGCATCAAAAAATATCTTTGGTCCATACATATAAATCCCTGTCACCGCAAAATTGTTTGGCGGATCTTGCGGCTTTTCAAGCACATCTGTCAGTATATTGTTTTCTCCAAAGACCGGCACACCAAAAGAGCGCGAATCAGGCACCTCAGATAACGCCAACATGCAATCAACGCCCGTCGTCTCAAACTCATCAAACATCTCTTTCAGATCGCCCAAGAGGACATTGTCTGAGAGGTAAAACAAAAAGGGATCATCACCTATAAATTTCTTTGCCTCGTTTACCACATGCGCGATTCCCTGTGGTCCACCTGTTTGTTCAAAAAAGACAACATTGATTCCCCAGTGTCCTCCATCACCAATAGCCTTTTGCAGTTCGGTTTCTCCAGGATTAATATTAACAAAAATATCCGTAACACCTGCTTCTACTGCTTTTTCAATAGCATGAAAAATCATCGGCTTGTTTGCAAGCGGGAGAAGATGCTTATTGATTGTCGTAGTAATCGGATGCAAGCGTGTTGCACGCCCACCACCAGTCAAAATTGCTTTTTTAATTCTCATATATGTTCACACACTACCACCAAATAAGTACTTTGACAACTATCCAATAATACACAGCCAGTACAGGATTTCCGATGTAATTCACAATAGGTTTATCAACTGATGCGTCCTGAAAATGAATACCAGACACAGCATTTTTCAATAACACACGATCTGATACTGTTCTCATGTGTTGAATTTTTTTTCGTTTTGCAAGCCACAATTTCCAATGTTCTTTTTTCATCCAATACGCATATACTTTTTTGTGTTCACCTATCCATCCACCAAGAAACGCAAAGGCCCATAACCCAAGCTCCATGGCAACAAGCATAGGAAACAACACAATGAACGTTGGAATCTTGTAATACATCAGCATGACGCCAATACGATTTCTTTCCATCCAATAAAATTTTTGAATGCTTCTGCTAAATTGATATTTATGATAAAACACAGAATCTCGAATCAAGACGATACGATATCCTACAGAACGCAAACGCAATGACCATTCAAGATCTTCGTGATAGAGAAAAAAATCATGATCCCACATCCCATATTTCTGTATCAAATCGGCTCGAACCATGAGTGCCGCACCACTGGCATAATTCACATCTTTTATAGGTGGTAAATCAAGTTCCTTGATAGGTGTGCGGTATTCGTCGGTATATCCAAAACCAAGATACTGATACACATTGCCGGCACTATTCACAAGGTCAGTCTCAGGATGAAGCAACATGAGTGACTGTGCCGCACCAATAGTTTTGTCTGCTTCCATAGCATCAACAATGGGTTCAAGCGAATTGGATGCCATAAATCCATCATTGTTGTGATAAAACACGTATCCACAGTCGTGTGCCAAGGCCCATTCAGTTCCCACATTATTTCCTCCCGCAAATCCAAGATTTTCCGTTTGGGATAACACTGTCACGCGTGGCAATTCCTTTTCAGAGAGTGGCATTACGGTATCTTCTATATAGTGCGTAAATGATCCTTCTTTTGGATGTGGGTTCACCACAACAATCAACTCAATCTT
>PFLZ01000004.1 GCA_002784795.1 Candidatus Magasanikbacteria bacterium CG_4_10_14_0_8_um_filter_42_12 | reverse complement strand
CGCGTTCGGCTCGAAAATGACCATGAGGTTATTTCCACGATTGCCGGCAAAATGCGAAAGTTTCGTATTCGACTTGGTGTCGGTGATGAAGTCAAAGTAGAGATCAGTACCTATGATCTCACAAAAGGACGTATCACATATCGATACTAAGCAATAGCATGATTTTACAATAAAAAGAAATCAACCAGTGTGGTGGAGCATTCTCTCGCGAATAGGCCGGTCTGTCATTGAGAGAAGCAACGATATCACGGCAGTGGTTGATGATTTTTGTATCCTAAATGACATTATCGATTTCGTATGAAAGTTCATAGCGGCGTAAAGCCACGATGCGCAAAATGTAAAGTTGTTCGCCGAAAGGGTGTTGTTCACGTTATTTGTGAAAATCCTCGACATAAGCAACGACAAGGACAGAAAAAGCGCACCAGCGCTGGTAATTAATAGTTTTGTATGCGTGTAGCAGGAGTTACAATCCCAAAACAAAAACGTGTTGTCATTGCCCTCACCTATGTGAAAGGTATTGGCCAAACAAGTTCAGAAAAGATTTTGAATACTGCTGGTATTGACGAAAGTATTCGAGTAAAAGATCTTACTCAAGAACAAGAAGATAAAATTCGTTCAATTCTTGAAGGCGAATATAAGACAGAAGGTGATCTTCGTCGTGATGTCGCAGCAAATATCAAACGCTTGAAAGATATCAAGTCATACCGTGGTACACGACATATGAAGCGTCTCCCTGCTCGTGGTCAGCGCACAAAAACAAATTCTCGTACTGTACGAGGAAATGTCCGAAATAAAGCGGCCAGTGGGAAAAAACCAGGAGCACAAAAGACATAACCTCTGCTAGTAATGTTTTATGGCAACCCAATCAAAAAAAACAACTAAAGCAAAAAAGAAAAAAGTCCAATCACGAAACGTGGGAACAGGGCGTGCCTATATTCAGGCAACCTTTAATAACACGATCGTGACACTGACCGATGCAAATGGAAATGTTCTTGGATGGGCAAGTGCCGGTATGGTCGGATTCAAAGGACCAAAAAAAGCAACACCATATGCTGCTTCAAAAGTAGTAGAAAAAGCAATGGAAATGGTGGCATCATACGGTCTCAAAGAAGTAAGTGTCTTTGTCAAAGGTATTGGTGGTGGACGCGAATCAGCAATTCGTGGTCTCAACAACCAGGGACTCAATGTTACATCTATCAAAGATATGACACCAATCCCACACAATGGTTGCCGACCGCCAAAACGAAGACGTGTTTAATATATAGCGCATTTACGATTTTTATTTCGATATGGGAAGATATACAGGACCAAAAAATAAAATAGCTCGCCGATTTGGTGTAAACCTCGGGCTGAAGACCAATGCAGCAAAAGTTGCAAAGCGTCTCAATCAAAAACCGGGGCAGCATGGTGCTCGTCGCCGATCTTCAACGTCTAGTTTTGGAAAGCAGCTTGAAGAAAAGCAAAAAGCAAAATTTATTTATGGTCTTCGTGAACGACAATTTCGTGGGTATGTAGAAGAAGCAAACCGACGTGAAGGTGACTCTGGTGTCAATTTGAATCGTATCCTCGAATCACGTCTTGACAATGTTGTCTATCGTATGGGATTTGCAGTGACACGAGCGCAGGCACGTCAATTTGTAAACCATGGTATGTTTACGGTCAATGGAAAAAAGCTTAATATTCCTTCATATCTGACAAAAGTGGGGGACGAAATCGCTCTCAAAGACAACAAACAAGGAAAGAAAATTTTTGAACCTATTACTGATCAGCTTTCAAATGCAAAAGCACCATCATGGCTCAAAGTTGATCCATCTGCAAAAAAAGGATCTGTGCTTTCAATACCATTACAAGAAGATGTAGAAAATGTATTTGATGTAAAACTGATTATCGAATATTACTCAACTCGCTAAAAACCTGTCACTTTATAACCATATTCATCTATGGAATACAACATCCCACTCCCAACCACTATCGAATTCAACGATACCGACCGTGAACACGTCGGCCAGGTTGTGATAACCCCATGTAGT
>PFLZ01000020.1 GCA_002784795.1 Candidatus Magasanikbacteria bacterium CG_4_10_14_0_8_um_filter_42_12 | reverse complement strand
GACGCGCCCTTGTATAATTTTTGCCTGAGTATCATACCCAATTTCATAAAAAAAATCAAGGTCTGGAACTCTCACAATGGTTTGCTATACTTACCTCCATGAAAAACCCCACTCTCTCCCCCATGCCGACAATAGATTTTCTCTACATATTTTTTGCAGGTCTTTTGGGGGCAATCAGCTTCGGCATTGTATTTGGACTCATTGGTCTCTTGTTTGCAGATTATCTCGGCTTTCCACTCGCGGTAGGATCTGAAGAATTTATGATGGGAGCAAGCATGATCTTCTACAGTACGCTTGCAATACCAGTTGGCGCATATATTGGATGCCTCAAAACTGCAAAATATTTATCATATACAGCAAAAAATCTGTATAGTTATCTGACAGGATTTATACTCATTGCAGTCGGAATATTTTTTAGAGACTATGCAAGTGTCTATTCATTATTTGCGTTTGCAGCTGTCAGTTCACTGCTTTTTGCAATTATGATGAGTTTCTCTGCAAAAAAATCTGTACTAAAATCTTAACATCCATCAAACAACAATAGTTCCAACTCCCTCTACGATCTCCTGCAATTCTCTTGACATTCTCCCTCTGTCACCGTATAGTATTTTCAGTATGAACCGATATATCCAAACAACTGTCGTACCGCCAACCTACACTCCTCCCTCGGGTGTGTAGATTTTCTGATTTCCACATATATAGAAACACCCGATCCGGGTGTTTTTTCTTTCTTTATTTTTTATCAACATATGGATACTCAACAAAAAAACAATGTACTCTTCTCCTTGGCTCGATTGCTGAAAGAGAGGGAAGCTGACATCTTAAACGCAAATGCAACAGATCTTGCACATGCAGAAAACCTAGATGTGGCACTGCGAGAACGACTCCAACTCAACAAAACAAAAATACAACACATGATTGATTCCATCCAAACTATCATTTCCCTGTCAGATCCTGAACAAAAAATCATTTCTGCATACACGCATGACAATGGCCTCGTGATAAAAAATATGACTGTGACTTTTGGCACGATCTTGATTATCTATGAATCACGTCCGGATGTGACGATAGAAGCATCAGCCCTTGCCTTCAAAGCAGGCAACAAAGTGCTACTGAAAGGTGGAAAAGAATCTCTCCATACCAATCTCGCTCTCATCGATCTCTGGCACAAAGCATTGTCTATACATGATATTGATACGTCATATGTAACATATCTCGATATGGACAGAGATGACACGCAATCACTCATTGCAAACAACACACATGATGTTGACCTCATCATTCCACGCGGCGGTGAGGGGCTGATTACCTTTGTCACTACCAATGCGACTGTTCCTGTCCTCGTGAGTGGGCGCGGCAACAATTTTCTCTATCTTGATAGTGACGCTGATATCGACATGGCAATTGATATTATAAAAAACGGAAAATCGCGCATAAGCGTGTGCAATGCACTTGATAAAGTATTGATCAATGAGCAGGTGTCTGACGAACATATCCGCATGATCACATCCGCAGTGCATGATGCTGGCATTGCGCTCCTCGGCGACGAACACATTGCAGCAATTGATGAACGCGTGACTCGCGTCGAAGATATGGAAGCAATTCTCAAAAAAGAATTTCTTTCTGCGACGCTCTTTCTTCACGTGGTAGACACTCTCGACACAGCGATAGATATGATCAATACCTATTCTGGCGGACATTCAGCAGTCATCGTCTCAAACAATGCAGCACACGCGAACACATTTCAACAGCAGGTTGACTGTGCTGCCGTCTATCACAATGCGTCATCTCGTTTTACCGATGGTGGACAGTTTGGACTTGGCGGTGAAATCGCAATCAGTACTCAAAAGCTCCACTGTCGTGGCCCTATCGGACTCGACAGTCTTGTTACAAATAAATGGTTCATCACTGGAACCGGACAAATTAGATAAAATTATATGGACAGAAAAAAAATCGTCCTCAAACTTGGCACATCGACCCTCACAGCAGGCAGCACCCATATCTCGTATGGAAAACTAGAAGACATTGCACGTCAACTGCTCGCCTTGCGTGACACGTATGATATTATCGTTGTTTCTTCTGGTGCCATCGCCACAGCAAAACAATTTGTGTCTCTCTCCGGCAATGGCAACACCGTTGAATTGAAGCAGGCACTCTCAGCGATTGGCCAGCCAAAATTAATGAGTATGTATGACGAAGTGTTTGAAAAGTTTGGCTTACACATGGCGCAGTGTCTGCTCACAAATCGCGATATTGACCACGATGTCTCACGAACAAACATAAAAAATACGCTTGATGTGTTGCTTGCAAATGGATACACACCTATCATCAATGAAAATGATACAGTCGCCATCGAAGAAATTATGTTTGGTGACAACGATGCACTTGCTGCACACGTGGCCGTGATCGCTGAGGCAGAGTTGGTCGTGCTTGCATCAGACGTCGATGGCTTGTATGATCGAAATATCCATACTGACAAAGATGCAATACTGATTGAAGAAGTCTCTGATCTGAAATCTGTCGAATCATACATTGGGGAAAGTACGACAACACTTGGCACCGGTGGCATGAGATCAAAACTAAAATCAGTTGAAATTTGTAGAAACGCGGGCATTGAAGTCTGGATTGTGAACGGTCAAAAACAAAACTTTCTTGTTGAAGCACTCGCACATAAAATTCAATTCACTACATTTACCACCACCTAATATGAAACATGGATTTATTGGATTTGGGAATATTGCGCACGCCCTCCATGCAGGATTGCAAAAAAATCAAGACAACACATTCAAATATATCTCAAAGAGTACACCAGATGAGCATCTTGTTGCAGCAAAAAACATTGGCGAGCTTGCAGCATGGGCAGATGTGCTGTGGCTTTGCGTGAAACCTCAACAAGCAGCCGAAGTTCTCTCTGAGCTGTGCGGCGCAGATCTCTCAAACACGATCGTTGTCTCCCCTATTGCCGGAGTAAAGATCTCAACACTGCAAGAAACACTCGGCACAGATATCCCTCTTGTCAGAATCATGCCAAATCTTGCCTTGCAATATGGACATTCTGTCACTGCGTTTTGTGCGAGTGAGATGGATGATGATGTGAAGAAAGTGTACGCCGCACTCGAAACAATGGGCATTGTATTGCACCTGACTGAAGACAAATTTGATCTGTTCACTGCCCTGTTTGGCAGTGGTCCTGCATTTTTACTCCGCGTGTTGCACGTCTTTCAAGAGCAAGCCATTGCCTTGGGAATTTCTGAGCAAGAAGCTGCATCACTGGTATTAACATTACTGAAAGGGACTACCGCATATCTGGGTGAAAACAAAGAGCAAAGTATTACAGAACTCATTGCACAAGTCGCAAGTAAAGGCGGCGTGACAGAAGCTGGATTGCACTATTTTGATGACCACCACATAGCGCAGTCATTAGAAGACATGATCTCAATTGCAAAGGAACAATCTGCACGTCTGGGGACGTAATACATTGCTATTCTTTTGTCATGAACGACAAAGTGGTATATCATACGACATACATACACTATCACTATGGCAGCAACGCAGGAAGATATCGAACAACGTTTCATGACACTCTACGACACGTATCAAGATGCCATTTTTCGGCATTGTTATTTTCGTGTCTACCATCGTGAGATTGCAAAAGAACTTGCGCAAGAAGCATTCATGAAGGTCTGGGACTATCTGCAAAAAGGAAATACACTCGAACACCCCAAAGCATTTCTCTATAAAATAGCGACAAACACAGTCATCGACTACCGGCGACGGAAAAAAGAAGACTCACTCGAGCAACTGCAAGATACAGGATTCCAACCAGCAGGTAATGAACGCATTGAAGACGCGACAGATAGCAAGATGGATGTAGATGCACTGATGACAGTACTCGACACCCTCGAAGACATCTATTGCGAAGCCTTTCTCTTACGCTATATCGAAGGATTGAAACCAAAAGAAATCGCCGTGATGACTGGCGAAACCGTGAATGTCATCTCAGTAAGAATCACCAGGGCAAAACGTCAGGTACAGCAGAAGATGAAACACATCCCAACGGTATGAAAAAGCTACACAAACAATTGAACCATGTCAGATTGACAAAGCAAGAATCGGCAGATATGCGTGGTGATATGTTGTCATACATGAAGGAACACCCGGCAGCGGTAAGTCCTGTAAGAAAATCTGATCCTATCCGACATAGTATGGGTATAGGGAAACACTTCCCTCTACACTTACTCGTAACACACAATCGTATGTTTGCAGGAATCTTTCTCGCCATTATCGCAGCTTTTAGCGGAGGAACCGTATTCGCAGCGCAAGGCGCGTTGCCAGGAGATGTTCTCTACCCTATAAAAGTGAACGTGAATGAAGAAATACGCGGTGCCTTCACCGTGAACGCAGAAGCAAAAGTAGCATGGGAAACCACGCTCGCAGAACGCCGATCACACGAAGCAGCAGCACTCGAGACAGAAGGCGCACTTGACGCAGACATTGCAGCAGATCTCTCAGCCCGGCTCGCAACACATATTGACAAGGCCGAGTCGCTCATGGCAGAGCTGGAAGCAAAAGGAAATCTGGAAGCCGCTGCCAATGCCCAAAGTAGGCTGGAAGCGCTCCTGAGCGTCCAGCAACGCATCTTCCAGTCGCTCGAAGATGACGCGACCGCAGACACAGACGATGACACGACGGATGACAGTGCCACCACAACACCATCAACAGACGACGATGATGCAGATGAGGATGAACATGTCTTACCTATCACCCATATCCTCAACGCGCTCGAACACAAAGCTGATGTCCAGGCACGTGTTCGCGCAGACTATGCAGAAAAATTGGAAGAAAAAGATGAAGACGACCGAGCTCGGACACTCGCCCAGACAAAACAAGTCACTGAAACAAAAATTACTACCACAGAAAAAATCCTTCTCACATTTGAAGAAAAAAATGGCGCACGCACAGAAGCACACGCAGCATTTGACGCAGCCGTCACTATGAAACAAGAAGCAGATCGAAAGCTCCTTGCCAAAGAATACGGTGATGCGTTTGAACTCTATCATAAGGCGCAGACCATGCTTGATCGCGTGCATCTCTTCTTACGCACCTCTGCTGCTGTGGGCATTGAAGTGCGAATAGATACTGACAACGATGACGATAAAAATGACGACCGAAATAGATCAGACGAGAAACATGAAGATGTGAATGATCAGGATACAGACGACGAGCAAAATGCTGATGATGCAGACGAGAAAGAAGATGATGATGATACTGATGAAGATGACGCACTCAATATTGAGATAGAAACCGACGCACTTCTCGATATTGACGACAAAGAGACACGCAGCGAATCAAAGAGTCGCGTGAACATTGGATTGTAAATAGAGACAGTTCACATAACAGACCACCAGCACATGCTGGTGGTCTTCTGTTTCTTAATTCATCCTTCATTGTTTTTTCTACCTAGAGAAACGTTTATTTAAAGACAAAGGGTTTTGAGGGAGAAGCTGTTTGGAGAGGATGTTACTTTCTCGCCATTCTATCGTATACTATAGTAGAAGCATACAAAAAGATATCTTTTTTTCACATGAACAACACACGTATACAGCGTTGGGCAGATGCCGCAACGCACGGCGATCGTGAGGCCTTTGGCCAGCTCTATGATCTGTATATCAAAGAGATCTATCGCTTTGTCTATTACAAAACACATCAAAAAGAAACCGCGGCAGATATCACGGCAGATATTTTTGTCAAAGCACTGCACAAGATAGATACATTTGATGCAATGAAAGGATCGTTCCGCACATGGCTCTATACGATCGCTCGCAGTGCCGTCATCGATCACTATCGAACAAAAAATATGATGTATCTATCGAGGATGCCTGGGATATCCCAGATGTGAAAGAACAAATGGCAGACATTCACGCATACATAGAAATAGAATCTCTCAAACCGTACCTCGCGAAATTGTCATCAGAGCAACGAGACATCTTGATGCTCCGACTCTGGGAAGAAAAAAGCTATAAAGAAATCGCAGAGGTGCTCGGCAAGAGTGAAGCAAGCTGCAAGATGGCATTCTCCCGATCGATCAAGACACTCCGCAAGCAGATGCCACTCCATCTCTTCCTCCTATTTCTCAGAGCCAGTTTAGAATCTTTTTTCTAGAGCTATTTTGTTCATGTTTTGAGCGAAAAATGAGAAAATTGAGGAGGGATAATGTATTATGACGACGAAATTTGAACATTTTGCAGCCAAAACAGGACAAAATGGAGTCAGGAAAAAGATTCTAAATTGGCTCTAACCACTCCATTCTTATGAAAAAAATACACACATTTCTCAAAGAACTCTACGCCATCGATCCAACGCTGCAAGCGCATGAAACAGAACTCATCACACTCCTCACGCGCATGCTCGAACAAAAACCAGACGTACATATCGACGACGCATTTGTATCCTCACTTCGAAAACGACTTGTGGGGACACCGATACCGTCATCCCCTTCATTCTTCACGCATCTTTTTATGAACAAACAACCGGCCTTTATTGCAGCCGGTGCAGTTCTCTCGCTCGCATTGCTCGTGGGTGTGTACCACTATGGTACTTCGCGGACAAGCATGCTCTCAGGAGGCCAATTTGCTTCGATCTTTTCACCAAATGAGGTCGTCCACAGAAATGCAGGAGCCTTTGGTGTGCTCTCGTCAACAGAAAGCGCTGCCGCACCGACAGCAGAATCAGTCTCATTTGATACACGCATGCTCAGCAGCCGTATGCCAGCAGATACGGTGGTCGGCATGGGTGGCGATGGCGTGGATGCAAAGATGATGATCGCGCCAGTGCCATACCACTACACATACACCTATACTGGAGAGCCACTCGAGCTCACCGATACCACGCTCCCAGTCTACCGACGCATCATGCCAACAAATGCATCACAGGCACTCGGCACGCAGCTCAGCGCTGTCGGCACAGGTCTTGTGGACTTGTCCTCATTTGGCACGCTGCACGCAGAGACGATTTCCCTCTATGACAATGACTATCGCATCACAATAGATGTCACCAATGGGCAAGCAAGTATTTATGAAAATTACGACAATCGTCAGGACATCTATCGTGAAGCCACAGAAGCAGACATGTTACCAGAACAACAATTGATTGACATCGCCGATGCATTTTTGCGCGCACACAATATCAGCACAGCCGGATATGGCACACCGGTCGTAGATATGCAGTGGCAAGCGTTGCAAGCAGAACAACGAGCTGCAGATGCAGCATCCCAACGGTATATTCCAAATATGATCACGATCATCTATCCATTCCAGCTCGAAAATCATACTGCGCATGACTATAGCGGATTGCCAGAGGGCATGCGTGTGAATGTCGACATCTTCACAAAAAAAGTAAATAATGTCTCAAATCTCATGGCAGGAGGATTTGAAGCATCAGACTACGATGTGACGACAGACAGTAGCCGCGTGATCTCACTTGCAGAGCAAGGCGGGCTCAACATGTATCCATGGTATGCAGAAGAGTCAGAAGAACGAGTCCTCGAGCTCGGCACACCAACGCTCGTCTATATCCAGCACTACTTGCCACAGGAAGGCAATGCACGTTCGTACGAAGTATTCATCCCGGCACTCCAATTCCCTGTGCAAAATATCCCCACAGACGAACCATTCTACAGCTCACGCATCATCACGATCCCGCTGGTCACAGATATTCTTGATGAAGAAAGAGACCGCCCGATCCCTACAGAACCACCGATTCTCATGATGAAAGATGGAGCTGAGCCGGCAGTTGAACCTGCGGTAAGATAACAATTTATTTCAACAAAAAAACCACTCACGTCCCCCCTGTACTACTTCTGAATCTCAGAAGCAAGTCAGGCTGATGATTTTCGTATTTTTGATCCTGGTTCTATTGTCGGCGCTGCCCAAAGTTCTGCAGATACCATGTCATTACTGTTGGTATCGATCGCAACGATTGTGCTTATTGTATCTGGCGTCGGTATTATGAATGTCATGTTTGTGACGGTCGCAGAAAGAACAAAAGAAATTGGTATAGCAAAAGCAATTGGGGCACAAAAACAAGATATTTTGACTCAATTTTTGGCTGAATCCGTGATTTTATCCATTGGGGGAGGAATGGTAGGGGCGCTACTTGGTCAAATCATCATTCCCATTTTGAATACATTTGAGGGTTGGTATGTTGTTCCATCTGTTTCTGGAGTGATATTGTCTTTTACGTTCTCAGCTATTGTAGGTTTATTTTTTGGATTTTATCCAGCACTCAAAGCAAGCAAACTCGACCCTGTTGATGCGTTGAGGAGTGAATAAAGTATTTGAGGGTAGAGTGATTGATGGATACATATACTTGACTTTTCATGATATTTCATACAGTATACAAGTATAGGTACTTCTCGGAACTTCCGATTTCTACCACAAATTCAAAGAGTATAGTATACTTAAAAAGTACGTTCTTAAGCAGTATATATTATATGTGGAACTATATATATCGTTTTTTCTTTCCAGCGCTTTCGCCTGCTGAAATAAAAAAAACATATAATATCCCAAACAAATTTAATCTACGCATCCGATTTACTCCTGATGGTTTTTTTGTCTTGACCTGTGAAGAATTGCCAGGCCTCGTAACAGAGGCAAAAAATGGCAAAGATCTTATAAGAATGTTTAACGATGCCGTATTATCTTACTATGATGTTCCTAAAAAAATAGGAGATGTGGTCCATGAGAAAATGATTATTGACGGATACGGAACATTTGTATTGCAGGACAACAAGGTTGTCCAACCAGCGTAAACCATATGGGGAGGCAAGATTTCAATAGAAAACAATGTATACGAGCATTACTAAAACTGGGATTTGTAAAAGATAATAAACGACGTGGGAGTCATGACAAATTCAAGGCACCCGAACATGTATTACAACAAAGACAAGCAAATCAGCCCCCTTTTATCATGGTTCCGAGGTCAAGACAACTTCACTGCCAGTTGGAAATATTGAAAGAATTGTGGGCTTTTGGGGGAGATACGTTTGTTGAAGAATTTTTAGAGTATATAAAATAAGATACATGCATTGCAGGCATGTATCTTTTGTATTTGCGGATTTGGGAGATTTGTGAGTATACTGAATTCAATTCTGATAATAACATTCACGGGATATTTTTAAATTTATGAACAAAAAAATTGGTATATATGATCCTTGCCCTTGTGGTAGCGGGAAAAAATACAAATGGTGTTATAAAATAAGGTAATTAGTGGGAAACGTAACCAAAATAGATATTCATA
>PFLZ01000034.1 GCA_002784795.1 Candidatus Magasanikbacteria bacterium CG_4_10_14_0_8_um_filter_42_12 | reverse complement strand
ACATTGTGGCTTTTGTGTATATACTTACTCATGGATCTATTGTATCACGCCCCAGAGGGGCGGGGAATTAGACCCAGGAGAGATTAAATCTATGCAAACTCTCGATCCGACTCATCTTCGCCGGTATATAAAATCAGGTGGGGCTCTATTTTTGGTCTTCCTCGTAGCCCTTGTCTTCGCAATCAGTTGTTGGACCATTGTCAGTGCCGGACATACTGGTGTCCAGACATTATTTGGCAAAGTAAAAGATGAAGAACTGTCATCTGGATTTCATATCAAAAATCCACTCGTGCATATTACAGAACTCAGTGTCCGCACCGAAGACTATACGATGAGTGTGACACAGGGAGAAGGAGAAAAGACAGGGCCGGATGCTATTAGTGCTCTGACAAAAGAAGGCTTGAATGTTGTTCTTGATATCACCGTACTGTATCATCTCCAGGAAGACAAGGCCTCGGATATGTATCGTGATGTTGGACTCGACTATGATAATGTGGTTATCCGTCCACTGACGCGAAGTACTATTCGCGAAGTTGTAGCGCAGTATGATGTCAAAGATATTTATTCAGAAAAAAGGGGAGAGGCATCACAGCAGATCCTCGAAGTCCTGCAGTCAAAACTCAATCCTCGGGGGATAGAAGTGGAAGATGTCTTGCTCAGAAATGTGTTACTGCCAGAAAATCTTGCATCAAGCATCGAAGCAAAATTGCAGGCAGAACAAGAATCACAGCGATATGAATTTGTGCTCGAAAAAGAAAAAAAAGAAGCTGAACGAAAACGCTTGGAAGCAGAGGGACAGCGAGACGCGCAACAAATTATCAACCAAAGTCTGACAACGCGCTATCTCGAATATCTGTATATCGAAAGTTTGAAAGACAGAGAAGGAACCATCTATGTTCCAACAAATCCGAGCAATGGTATCCCACTGTTACGTGGATTATAACTCGCGTTTGTAGATACCTCTTTTGTCATTGAGAGAACTCTCAAAAATGATAAATGATGAAGTGTCATCAATGGATATACTGTTTACCCATGCATGTTGGTAATGAAAAAGTTCTTGGGATGTACGGTATTGTGGATGAAATCCAACAATAATTCCTCCTTCAAAGACAAAGAGAAGTGATTTGTGGAGAGAAGACCATGTTACATCAAAGAGTGCTTTATTTGTACGTGTAATGAGTGTTTGTGATCCATTGTCATCTATGCTAAACACTTCCCAAGGGGACCAGACGATCCATCCTGCAGGCTCTGCTGGATCCTTTATACGAAATGCATGTGTTGCATTCAGAGTCGTACTTTCTCCAGAATCGAGCCAGAGCATTCTGAAATCCATTTGATCTGTCTGAATCAGTGCATATCTCCCGGTGATACCGAGGATACTATATGTTGCAGGCATGGTGGAAAATGATTGTACCAGTATGCTGTTTTTATACAGTGCATGCGTGGTATCATCAAGTGTCCATATGTCTTGAGCACCATCAATGTACCAGTGGTATGTGGACGTGACTTGTTCTAGCAGATTGGTCGATCCTCCAGACATGGCAAACAGTTGGTTTTCGTCTAGGAGATACATCGTATCACGTCTTGTTTCTGACCATTGTATTTCTGTGCTGGTTGCGTTTGTGAGTGTATATGTCGTGGCGTCAGCGGGTGTACGTGCATCGATCATTTGTACCAGATTGCCAGTCTGACGTGCAATGAAAAAGGAAAAAATCGGTGCATAGGGAGACCATGAAAGACCGAGGGGCAATTCCGATGTCCCTCTCCAGACGACTTGCTCTGTATTTTTTTCGATATCATAGAGCAATATTTCACGGAATGCTCCCTCGTCTTGTACAATTGTTGCGACATATTGTGCATCGGGAGATACATGCGTTTCTATCTGATTTTCAGGTGTTGTATATTCAAAAGTAGGCAGTACGTCTTTGTACAATGCAGAATCAGTTATATACGTCGTTTGCTTACTTGCGACCTCGATTGGCATGGACCATGGGAGATATCCTTCACGAAATATATGTAGTTTGTAAAAACCAGGTGCTCTATTTTGAAGATGAATGGGGATACGTTGATCAATTACGACATCATTGAGCGACACCACCGCATCACGTGGGGCTATATCAATAGTGATCACACCGGTTTCCTTGATCTTGTGCGTACTTTTATCATATCGGTAGCCCGCTGTGTAGAGAATGACGAGCGGAGAAATAATAAAAAAACATGAAATCAGAAAGATCATGATAGATACGCGAACCTTCCGTGTCAGGACAATATTTGGGTACCACATAGAGACGTATTTCCTTACTAGACTTTTTTATGAGAATTTAGTATAATTTTACCGTAGTTTTAGCTTATATACAATACGTGTCTTATGTCTCGTTTTGTCATTCAAGGAGGAAAACCTCTCGAGGGAACTGTCCAAACTATTGGAAACAAAAATGCCGTCTTGAAAATGATTGCCGCGGCACTTTTGACAGAACAAGAAGTCCATCTCACAAACGTCTCTGGTATCAGTGATGTGGATGTGATGCTAGAGATGCTCGAGGCGCTTGGGGCACAGGTACGATATGAAAAGGCGACAAAAGAAGTATTTATTACAGCAAAGGATATCAAGACTACCACGGTCCCGGCAGAACTTGCAAAAAAACTACGATCATCAAACGTCCTCCTTGGACCATTGCTCGTTCGTATGGGACATGTAGAAAGTGTTGTGCCAGGTGGAGATAAAATTGGTCCACGTGAAATGACTGCACATTTTGATGGTCTGACAGCGCTGGGGGCTACATTCAAAACAACTGGTGAAGATTCTTTTGCATTGTCTGGAACCCTCTCTGGAACTGATGTGCATCTCTACGAACCAAGTGTCACTGCGACAGAAAATGTCATCATGGCAGCTGTTTTGGCAAAGGGAAATACCGTGATCACCAATGCCGCATCTGAACCACAGGTGAAAGAACTCTGCATGATGCTAAATCAGATGGGAGCAGATATCACGGGTGGAGGGTCAAATGAAATTCATATTACCGGCGTCGTATCATTGCACGGAACAACATATGCTGTCCCTATCGATTATATCTATGCAGGGACATTTGTTGTGTTGGCAGCGATCACTGGTGGACGATTGGACATTGGTCCTGTCAATCACGAAGATATGCGTACCATGCTCTACTTTTTTGAAAAGTTGAGTGTGAAGACAGAGGCAAAAGGGGATAGATTGATTGTTCCTGCAAAGCAAACATTGAAAGTACAAGATCCAAATTGGGCGCGCGTGAAAGGATTTTATTCTCAGCCATGGCCCTGTTTTCCATCGGATATTATGAGCCTTGCCATTGTCCTCGCAACACAAGTCGATGGTTCCACGCTCTTCTTTGAAAAAATGTATCCGGGGCGTATGTTTTTTGCGGATTACCTCAATGGCATGGGCGCAAATATTATTATTGCCGATCCACATCGCGTGATTGTTAATGGAAAAACCTCACTCGTGCGTCGTACACTTGCTTCACCAGATCTTCGTGCAGGCATGGCCTATGTGGCAGCAGGATTGTGCGCAGAAGGGGAGACCATTGTAGAAAATATTCGTCATATTGACAGAGGCTATCCAGAAATTGAAACCATCCTTACCTCACTTGGAGCCACGATAACTCGCGAAGAATCATAATCTATGGATAATTACTCAGGAGACCAACAACATCACACATCATGGGCAAGACGCCTTGGTTTTGTTATCGTGCTCTTACTCGTTTTTGGCGGTGGTACTTTTTTTGGCTCCTATTTTGGCGTAAAACAGTATGTTTCTGGAGACAATGGCCAAGTAGAAATATCAAAAATTTTAGATTTGTACGGAAAAACACGTTCAGAAGATGTCTCTTTTGACCAGTTTTGGGACATTTGGAATATGGTCAAAGCAAAACATGTTGATCAGCCAGTGAGCGATGTTGATCTGTTTTATGGTGCTATTTCTGGTATGGTCGCAGGACTTGATGATCCCTATTCAACATTCTTTCCACCCGCTGAAGCAAAAGAATTTGCTCGAGATCTTGCCGGTGAATTCGAAGGAATCGGTGCAGAAATTGGCGTGCACGATGGACAACTCACAATTGTTGCTCCGTTGCCACAGTCACCAGCAGAAAAAGCTGGTCTCAAGGCTGGAGACAAAATCTTTGCTATCGAAGGCAAGGACACCTTTGACATGACGCTCGAACAAGCCGTGCTCACTATTCGGGGGGAAAAGGGCACTACTGTTGTTCTGACTATTTCACATGATGGTCTTGCAGATGTAGAAGATGTCTCTGTCATACGTGATACGATCACCGTGCCAACGGTCAATTGGGAAATGAAAGAAGAGAAGATTGCGTACATGCGACTCAATTATTTTAACGAAACAACATGGCCAGAATTTGACAAAGCAGTGCGAGAAATTCTCTCGGCAGGGGCAAAAGGACTCGTGTTTGATATGCGATCAAATCCAGGTGGATTTTTGCAAACATCCATTGATGTTGCAAGTGAATGGATTGACAGTGGTGTCATCGTAAGCGAACGTTTTGCTGACGAAAAATCAAATGGACACCAGAGTCGTGGAAAGCATCGTCTTTCTGGTATGCCAACGGTCGTATTGGTAGACGGTGGTACAGCATCAGGATCAGAGATCGTTGCTGGTGCGATTCAGGATTATGGCGTAGGAACTATTATAGGACAACAGACCTTTGGAAAAGGATCTGTACAGGATTTTCAAGTATTGCCTGATGGTTCAGCATTGAAGCTTACTATTGCAAAATGGTTTACTCCAAAAGATCGAGCTATTAATGGTGAAGGTATTGCACCAGATGTAGTACTCGATGAGATGTTTGTCACACATGATGATGGTTCGGTGACAGATGTTGGTGTTGAAAAAGCCATGGAATTGTTAACGAAATAATATGTTAGGAGGGAAAATTATTCGTGGAGATGGTATCGGGCGAACGCTCGGATATCCAACTGCAAATATTAATATTGATCCAGAGAAAGTACATTTTGATGCTGGAGTCTATGCTGCACGTGCGACGCTCCTCGGCACAGTGTATAAAGCTGCTCTTGTGATTATGCAGCATCCGTGGAAAGTAGAAGCACACCTCCTCGACTATACTGGTGATGATATCTATGGACAAGACATTCAGTTTGAACCTGTCCAGCGAGTGTCAACACTCGAGCGTTACGACACCATGGATGAATTAAAAAGAAAAATTGCAAAAGATATTGCACTTGTTCGAGAAGTATTTGAAGATCAAATTGAGAATATAGACAGAGATGATCATGCAATCTAACCCGCTCTATGAAAGAAATACATTTTGAAAAAATTGAAGGAAAAGGACTGAAGATTGGTATTGTAGTGGCACGCTGGAATAGTGCTGTGACATATCCATTACGTGATGCCTGCATCAAAGCACTAGAAGATGCTGGTGTTGAAACCGATCATGTATTTGTCCAAGATGTGCCAGGATCCTACGAAGTTGTTTATGGAGCAAAGCATTTGATTGAGCAAAAACATGTCGATGCTGTTGTGGCCATTGGATGCCTTATAAAGGGCGAAACAATGCATTTTGAATATATAGCAGAGGCAGTGAGCCAAGGGCTCATGACGCTCAATACAGACACGTCTGTGCCTGTTATCTTTGGTGTGCTGACTTGTCTCACTGAGGAGCAAGCCACGGCGAGGTCGAAAGGTGAGAACAATCATGGATATGCCTGGGGACAGAGTGCAATAGAAATGGCAAATCTCAAGAATGCAAAAAATCAATAAAGCTATCCCGCCTGCGGACGGGACCCCGTCCAGTAAAACTGGCGGGGGAAAACAGAAAAACAAACAGCCGTGGTCTGAGATGACAACGGCTGTTTTGTTATTGACGAAATATGAGAATAGTGTATGTTAAAGAAAACCAAACAGGAGGAAAGCAATGCCTATGCGACTCATGCCGTGGGAAGCGCGTATCCTCTTGAAGGATATAGAGCTTTATCGATATGGCTGCATCATCACCAAAACCGACGGGAAAGAAACGGAATTCCGGCGTGGGTCGGTAAGTACGTTTTTCCCGAACCACGTTGTTGGTATGGTCTCTACAGACAACCATCGTACGGGGATCCCATACGATCAAATCGAACGCATCGAGGTGTTGAAATGAATGAAAATGATATCCTGAAAGTTGGTGATATCAAGCTTTATATGTCTTCTCGTCGCGTCACCATTGGCGAGGTCGAAGTTCGTTTGACAGAGTTCGAGTTCATCACGCTCTGGTCTCTTGCAAGGAAAGAAGGGCGAGTCATCTTTCGCAAGGAACTCCGCGAGATTGTGGATCGTAATGACTACAATATGCACTGGGACACAAGGGCTGCTGACAAGTTGATCAGCCGATTGCGTCGTGCGATCGGTGACGACGGTCGGCGCCCACAGCGAATCCTCACTGTCCACGGCAAGGGCTACAAGCTCGTCCCCAAGATGGACTGAGCGAGCCACCGCGTCGGTACAACAAAACACGCCCACCGAGCTTTGGCTTCGGTGGGCGTGTGTGAATTCCTTAAAGAGGAGTTTTTTTATTTGTACTTAGATATTTTCTACCCAATGTTTATCAACATCGACTTGCAAATCTAGATAGACTTTTTTCCCAAGTGCTTGCTCTAGTTCCTTTCTCGCAAGTTGTCCAATTTCTTTGATTTTGTAGCCGCGTGTTCCAATGATAATTTTTTTGTAGCGTTCTTCATCTGTCAAAATGCGCGCTTCAATCACAAACATATCTTTTTTATCTTCCATACTGTCTACTGCTACCGTGAGCGAGTAGGGAAGTTCTTTATCAAGGACGGCGAAGGCTTTTTCACGGATAAGCTCTTCGACAAAAAAATCTTCTGTGACATTGGAGAGCTGATTTTCTGTATACATTTCTTCACCTTCTGGAAGGAGCTCTATGACTTTTTCCTTGAGGGGAGCGATATGACTTGCTCGGAGTGCAGAGAGACGAAACATGCCATCAAAATCTTTTTCCCAAAGCAAATATTCTTTTTCATGTTTTCTATCTGCTTCTGGAAGATCAGATTTATTCATGACCATCAATTTTGGTATATCGAGGTGGCGGATCATGCCGTAGATAGCCCGTTCTTCATCACCAATCTCACGAGTAGGGTCAACAACATAGAGTACCAAGTCGATACCTTCAAGCGATTCTTTTACTTTATTGGTGAGCTTTGCTGTAAGAGAACTTTTTTTATCCTTAAAATATCCTGGGGTATCCACAAAGACCGCCTGTCCATCAGGATGATTGAGAACGCCATGAATAATATGTCGCGTCATCTGGGCTCGAAAGCTGGTCGCAGCGATCTTTGTCCCGACGAGGGTATTCATGAGGGTGGATTTTCCTACGTTGGAGCGGCCAACAATGACCACAAAACCTGATTTCATACAAAAAATGCTTAGAATGCTTTGAATGCAGGGAAGGCTTTGGAGGCTCATGTTCTAAGCCTTCTTGCCTTTCCAGTGTTCCTAGCTTTCTCATACTACCAGCCTCTTGCGCTTTTGGCAACCTGTGTGTTAGGATAAGAACAATATAATATAGAACTATGAAAGTCATTTTACTTCAAGATATCAAGGGGGCAGGACGAAAAGGAGAGGTAAAGGACGTAGCAGATGGCTACGCACGCAATTTTTTGTTAAAACAAGGACTTGCTGATATTGCTTCTGCAAAAAAAGTCTCAGAGGTTGAAGCAGTGCTTGCAACCACACAAAAAGCAAACGAACTCGATCTCAAGCGTTCACAAGAAGCAGTTGCAAAGATCGATGGACAGGAAGTCACTATTTCAGAAAAAGTAAACGATGTTGGGCATCTGTATGCAGCACTTAGCAAGGATACCGTCGCGGCTGCAGTGAAAAAACAGTTGAAGGTAAATCTTGATCCAGCGCAAGTATTATTCGAATCTCCAATCAAAGATACTGGTGAACATCAGGTCCGGATAGACTTTCCGCACGGCCTTGAAGCAGAGATTACGGTACAACTCAGCGCATCATAGTCCCTCCAACCCTGGAGGGTTTTTTCTTTTAGAATAATTTGATATAATGCGTCGTATTGAATAGATATAATACCAATATACAAATGGTTTCTAATATACTAATGATATACGAATATGTTCGTAAAAGGGGGGCTTATATATCCGGACTTATCATATACATTAACAGGAATACTTTTTTCAGTACATAACGACATTGGAATATTTGGGAAAGAAAAACAGTATGCAGACTTGTTGGCAAAAAAATTAGAAATTCAAAAGATTCCCTTTTTGAGAGAAAGAGATATTGGTGATAGTGGAAATAGAATAGATTTCATAGTATATCAAAAAATTTTGATAGAATTGAAAGCAAAACGCGGTTTAACAGAAGAAGATTACATACAAACACAAAGATATTTACAAGAGACAGGATTGCGATTGGGATTATTAGTTAATTTTCGTGAATCATATTTGAAACCAAAACGAATAGTCAGAATAGACACTGAACAAAAGAAAAAGTGTATGTAGCATATATTCGTATCCATTAGTATATTAGTAAATATAAGTATATTCGTATTATGGCAAAGAAAACTCGTCCAAAATACATTTTTGTCGTGGGTGGTGTGCTTTCTGGAGTAGGAAAAGGGGTGACGACCGCATCAATAGGGGCAATCATGAAAGCAAAAGGCTTCAAAACCACAGCACTGAAAGCTGATCCATATATCAATGTAGACGCTGGTACGATGAATCCTATCGAACATGGAGAAGTATTTGTCACAGATGATAAGGACGAAACAGATCAGGACATGGGAAACTATGAGCGATTTTTGGATATAGATTTGACCTCCATGAACTACATGACGACTGGGCGGGTATATCAAACAGTCATCAACAATGAACGGAGTATGAAGTATAAAGGACGTTGTGTACAAGTGGTTCCACATATTCCAGAAGAAATCATCGGCCGGATAAAGCGTGCGCAAAAATTGCATGATGCAGAAATTGTCATGATTGAAATTGGTGGCACAGTAGGGGAGTACGAAAATATTCTCTTCCTCGAAGCCGCTCGTGAATTGCAGATGGCAAACCCTGGGGATGTCGCTGTGGTACTTGTCAGTTATCTTCCCGTCCCAGCACATCTCGGAGAGATGAAAACAAAACCAACACAACACGCTTCACGTCTCCTTAATCAGGCAGGTCTCCAAGCAGATTTGCTCATTGCTCGTGGACGTATGGAACTCGATGCACCACGAAGAGAAAAACTTGCGACATTTTGTGGTGTACCAAAAGAGAATTGTATTTCAGCACCAGACGTTGCGTCTATTTATGAGATTCCACTCAAATTTGAAGATCAACAAGTAGGAAATAAATTGCTCAAGA
>PFLZ01000151.1 GCA_002784795.1 Candidatus Magasanikbacteria bacterium CG_4_10_14_0_8_um_filter_42_12 | reverse complement strand
TACATTGTGGCTTTTGTGTATATACTTACTCATGGATCTATTGTATCACGCCCCAGAGGGGCGGGGAATTAGACCCAGGAGAGATTAAAAGATTGAAGATTAGAACATAAACCAAAGACCATCTTACTTAGTAAGATGGTCTTTGGTTTTAGATACAATCTTCAATCTTGTTTGTCGTTAGACAAACATAATCTTTTAGTCTTTCTTTGGAGTATCGCTTGCGTTGTTACAGTTTGTTTCTCCTCAGCAATGTATTATCCAAACGTAAACGCAAATGCTTGGATACCTGTTTCCATCTTTATTTCGAGAAGATGAGTTTCTGTTTTGGTATGTTCAATGAGTCGGTAGAGTTGTTCGCTTTCTATGGTGACTGTACCATCGTCATTTACGTGACTGCCATGTGCTTCTGCTGATATTGGTTTTGTATCGAGTAATATTTTTGCTCGTGCATTTGTTTCATGTCCCATCACGAGGAACACTTTTTGTGTAGAGTAGTTGTAGAGAATTGATGCATTGTCTGATGCTGCTTCTGCATATTCATCGGTGATGATCCAGTCGCCGACAAGGTAGACACGATTTGGTTGAATATCAGTAGGGCGCTCGAAGGTCACTACTTCGTTTTGTTTGGCCTTTGCAATATCTGGATTGGTTGAACGTGCTGCTCCGACGTAGGACTCTGGACTTTTTGGTGAGCCAACGTCGACTTGTTCTGCATCGACACTATTTGCCGAAATATTTGTTGGGACATCCATAGTTTCCCCTAGTTTTTTGTTTCGTTCTTTGAGCAATTCTTGGATTTTCATTTCTGTTTCGTCGTAGCCACCTTCACCGATGTGATCGTAGACAATATTGCCGTCGATATCGATGAGATATTTTCGTGGCCAGTAGCGATTGCCATAGGCATTCCATGTGCCGTAGTTATTGTCGAGAACGAGGGGAAACTTTAGTCCAAAACGCTCGGCAGCTTCTTGTACATTTTCTTTTTTGTGTTCAAAGGCAAACTCTGGTGTATGAATCCCGACGATTTCGAGTCCCGCATCGTGATATGTTTCATACCATGTATTCAGGTAGGGGAAGGTGCGTTGGCAATTGATACAGCTGTAGGTGAGGATGTCGAGGAGAATTACTTTTTTTCCTACAAGATCGGCAAGTTGAAATGGTTCGCTGTTTACAAATCCTGCGGGGTCGGCAATTTCTTTATACTTCGGATAGTTTTTTGTTGAATTGTTATTTTTCACGGATACATCCACGCCCATTTCCTCGGTCATCGGTTCTGTTAGGAGGAGTTGTTCCACTTTTGTTATGTCAAAGACGCCATTGTCGAGAATGTATGTTTGAATTTTTTTATCGGTGCCGGTAATGATGAAGAGTCCAACAAGAATAAAAAGCACGCCAAGGCCACGTTTGAATTTTCCATGTGGGTCTGAGACACCACTGAGTTTTTTTACGAGTTTTTGTCCTATATATCCGATCAAGAGGAGCATGAGGGCAAGTCCAATGGCGTATGCAATGAGATAGACAACGCCTTTGCCATAGCTTTGTGGCAATACTGTTGCGAGGATCAAAAAGTACGTTGGTGAACAGCTCGAAAATACTGGGCCAAGAGAAAGCCCCACAAGAATGTCTCCCCACACACCTTTTTTTTGTGAACTTTTTTGGAGGAGTTCACTCGATCCACGTGAAAGTGAACATTTCAATGATATTTTTTTCCACGTGTTTGGGAAAAGTGAGATCAATCCGAACATAATAATAATGCTTCCAGAAAGCCATGCCCATGCGCTTGGAGGAATATTGATGAAGGCAGTAGATGCTTTCAAAAGGAGGGTAAAGGCAACAATAGCCACTGCGAGCGAGCCGGTAATAATGAGTGGACGATATTTTCCCTCGGCGTCAGCTGTTCTGCCGACGATGATTGGGAGGAGCGGGAGTGTACACGGTGCGAGCACGGTGAGGACACCAGCGAGGAAAGAGATGAGGAGGAAGGTCATAACAATGTAATAAACAATAATCAAGTAGCAATGAACAATACGTCATCCCGAGCGACCGAAGGGAGTCGAGGGATCTCGGTGTTATCTGTACAAACATG
>PFLZ01000125.1 GCA_002784795.1 Candidatus Magasanikbacteria bacterium CG_4_10_14_0_8_um_filter_42_12 | reverse complement strand
AGAATTTTCTTTATTAACTTTTCGCTTATTTTAGCGTACTTAATGGTCATATACTAGCATTATACCATATTCTGCTAGGCAAGACCCATAGATATTTATAACGTCAGAAGTATACCACAACACTCCATTATCCACATAACAGTCCACACCCGTACAACATGTCAATATAAGGTAATTTAAAAAAGATTTTTAAAAAGATTTTGTTAACTTTATGTATTTTTTGCTTTATTTATAGTATTTTGCCATGTCGTACAATAATATAGCTCTTTTTTAATTTGTGTTAGATTTTTATCAAGTACACCCATTCACGTGTCAGAGAAAAAAATGTATACACATAGTATCAATACAAACCATAATCATACATACAACTACCCCATCTTAGTTTCACGTGAAACTTTTTACAAATCGGCAGCAACATTAAAGTTTTCTGGAATAAATGCTATGTTTCACATGAAACTTTGCCATGTCCAAGTAAACCAATCGAAGTACCTACTTTTCAACAGAAAAACATTCTTTTGTTCTACGTGAAACAAAACACACTGAGCATTTTCAGTGTGTTTGTATAGAATATTGTGTACTTTCTTCCAAAAAAACTTTTTGATGAAAAACATTGTGGCCCCACTACGAATCCCAGCCCAAGGCTGGTCGGCCTCTGGCCGAGAACTACTTCATCATTCTATTTTGTGCCCCCGAAAGGAATCGGACCTATGTTTAGACGTCGCACCTTCGCATAGCTCCCGCGGACTAGTAGAAGTGTCTTGTTCCCCGCCCGCAACGCCATCGCAAGCTCTAGGCTTGCGATGGCGGGCAGGTATCCATTTATGCAATAACTTTTTTGTGGCCCCGCCAAGAATCGAACCTGGATCTAGACGTTAGGAGTGTCTTGTTCTATCCATTGAACTACAGGGCCATAGGCGCTGGGATACAGATATCCAGTTGCCAGCCAAAGGCTGGTCCGCCTTGGGCGGAAAATACAGGGCCATTTGTTTCATATGAAACACCGGCACTTTACTCAATCTCAGGGCACATGTCAAACATAAACTGAAACCACGTTTTGTAACTTGTCGCCAAGGGCCTACTAATATTCACAAATATCGTAATATCATCAGATATCTTCATGAGCCCTGCCCCAGTAAATGACACCACATGATCCCCAAAAATATCTACCATACTAGGTGTTGAGTACTTTTTTGGGAGGTACTTAAATGGCTTTTTTACTGCCAGAGGCACTTCCACAGCACCTTCTCGAACTTCGTAATCAAATAGCGTGTGATATTTGATACCACGTTTCTTTGCTTCAGTAAGGAATCCTTCAATAAACGTCTTCAAACGAGGGTCAAACCACGCACCTTTGGCGCCAATAAAGTACGCATCTTCATTTGTACTCAACATATCACGAAGGTAATTCTTAAAACCCTCGATACCTTTGTAGATATACGCAGCCTCAAGATGAGGTTTTTGCTCATAGCTGGTAATAAGCGCTGACATGATTTTCTCAAGACGAGTGCGCTTTTCGTCAACGAGTTCCATGAGCTTATGTGGGTCTACAGGTTTGTATAGATTATCTCCACGCCCAATAACTTGAAATACCAGTCCTTTTTCAATAAGACGACTCATCGAATCGTAAATATTACGGCGATGAATCTTACTTCTATTTGATAATTCACTAATCGTACTTTCACCAATTTCAATAAGAGATTCGTAAATCTTTGCTTCGTTTTGTGATAGTCCGAGTTCTTCTAAAATATCTATGTGCATAACATTTTTTGCTTATTTTAGCAAATATATACATCTGTGGTGTAAAACTACACCACGTGGTGCTATTTACCACTCTTCACATATTATATATAGTTGTCCGTTCGAAGTCAAGCGCAGTGCTTGGTGGAGGACATGTTCTCTTTTGGAGGAATAGCCATGATTCGTTTGTTCGTGATATTGTTCGTCACCGTGATGTCCATGATCAGCGCGGAAGCCAACGCCAAGCCCACTGTTGACCATCCAAGGCTGAGGCTGCTGATCCACGGAGGAAGTGAGATTGCCCCAAACTTCGACGGACGCGTTCACATCGTGCCGTCTACCAACTTGGCAACAGGGCTGACTCCATACCTCTACATCGGTGCAGGATGGAAGCCTCTCCAGTGGCTAGACATCGAGTCGGATGTTGCATGGGACTTCCACAACACAGAAACCGTACTCGCATTTCGCCCATCTGTGAAGTTCGGAGACTTCTGGAGCTGGGCCGACCTCGAATTCCAGATCCCGAGTGGTTCGGCATACTGGTACGTCCAAGCCCAGTATAGGATATCCGATTTCATTGAACTGGGCGTAGAAGGCGAGGGCTGGGGCAAAGTGGGGCACACAGCCACATGGTCACACGGCGTGGGACCGAATGTTCTTCTCCAATTCGACAAGAACATCGAGGTGGACATTGCCCTGCAATTTCGACACTCGCAGGGTAACGAAGGAGGATGGGGACTCGATCCGTTCATTCGGGTGCATCTCTTCCTCTAAATGAACATTGTCGGGAGAAAACCGACCGTGCCGCTGGACACGTTATCATCCAGCACTCTCCACTAAATCAAAACGATTTTGAGCTGGTGAAGAGAAAATTTCCACAAAGAATCTGAAGCCCTCTTTGTTTTTTTGATACTTCTGCTATACTGCTATACATATATCATATGCAACATATCTTCCTGTCATTTATTATAGCCGTCGCTACCTTCCTCGCAATGGGAATTGTTGGGTGTCTTTTTTCAAGACTCAGGCGATAGCATTTTTTGTATACTCGTATTGTTATGGAGCACGCACTCGTGATATTTCTTTCGGTCCTCCTCATCGCAACATTCGCTGCGATCTTTTTTCTGTACAAAAAAATGCAAGATGGCAACAAACCAAAAGAAGACGATGGAAAACTTTTTATGATGTTGCAACAACAAATTCAAGACTTAAATAAAACAGTGGATCAAAAAATGTCTGAGACACACAAAGTCATGAATGATTCACAACTCAATCTCAATAAAACAATTCAGGAACAATTTGGACAAAATACAAGAATCATTCAAGGTATCACAGGACAGAGTACAAAAATGATTGCAGACATTACAGAAAAACTCACCACACTCGACAAAACAAATCAGCAAGTCATCGGATTTTCTGAACAACTTGGGAACCTCGAAAAAGTACTCACAAATCAAAAAAAACGTGGGAACCTCGGCGAAGCAGGATTGCAACTTGTCCTCGAAAATATTCTTCCTCCTACAGCATTTCAACTCCAATACAATTTTCCTGATGGCGATATTGTCGATGCTATTATTTTTACCAAAGAAGGAAACATTTGTATTGATGCAAAATTTTCTCTCGACAATTATCAACGCATTCTCGATTCTGTTGACGAAAAACAAAAAGAACAGCTTGAAAAAGAATTCAAAAATGATTTGAAAAAACGAATAGACGAAACCAGTAAATATATCAAACCAAAAGAAAATACCCTCGACTTTGCATTCATGTTCATTCCATCAGAAGCAATCTATTACGACTTGCTTGTGAATGAAGTGGGTGCGGTGAAAGTAAACACACGCAACTTGATCGATTATGCATTTCGAGAAAAAAAAGTAATCATCGTCTCTCCAACAACATTTGCAGCATATCTGCAAACCGTATTGCAAGGACTCCGCGCACTGAATATAGAAGAAGGCGCAAAAGAAATACGAAAGAATGTAGAAAAACTTGGCAAACATATTCTGGCATACGAAGACTATATGAAAAAACTTGGAAACAGTATGACAACCACCGTTAATCACTACAATACTGCCTACAAAGAACTGGCAAAAGTAGAAAAAGATGTGGTGAAAATAACTGACGGCGAAAAAGAAATGGAACCTCTCTTACTTGATAAACCAAAGTTGGAGGAGTAATAAATTTCCACGTACATATTGACAAAAATCCTTTTTTCGCTTACTGTGTTTTGCAGTGGGTAAAGTGAAACCACCATACGGTGGTTTTTTCTTACTCATTTCGAAAGGAGAGTGTGTGTGTGTTGGGGTGTGTATAGAGTGTCGTTTAATAAATAATGACATTGTGTACACACTCAAACCACAACCAGCACACTACCAGGAGGGCACTCATGCCAAGTCAACTTGTTCTGAAAGCGCAGGCCATCGAGATCCTCGGTGAGGAGTACAACGGATACTATGCAACCACGTACACGCTGAGCGAGGACCTCGAGAACGACACGGCCTTGGTCGTTGTCCAACTCTCACAGGTCGGCAAGGGACATATCATGGCAGTCGAGGGCACAGGCGTCGGTTTCATCGATGCCCTGTTCAACGGCATCAAGCACGGGCTCGTCGGCGAATACCCGTCGCTCGGCCACATCCACTTCGTGGACTTCGTCGTCAGCGGCAACTTCAAAACGCTCACGGGCAAAGGAGGTGCCCACAGCGATGTCCCGGGCACCGTGCGCCTCGTCATCGAGAACAACACCGGCCGCGAGTTCACCTTCGAAGACACCTCGGTGTCCGTGTCGGCCAGCTCGGTGGCCGTCGTCCTCATGGCCCTCGAGCACTTCGTCAACGCGGAGAAGGCGGTGCTGAAGGTCGTCACCTGGATCGAGGACGCCAAGAGGCGCACGCGGCCCGAACTCGTCGATAAGTACACTCAGCGCCTGGTCGAGCTCGTCCAAAATGCGAGCTACAGCGAGACGATCGCGCGAGTGCGTGAGGGCGACAACAAGCGCGTCTGACCTCGTCATGACGACAAAGACTCCCAGACATGTCCACGCAACATGTCTGGGATCTCTTCACAAATTATTACCACATTCTCATATCACACTCGTGATATTTTTTTATGCTATACTTTCTGTATTATTTTCTTCATAACTAAGGAGGGTATGTTTACAAAAATACATTCTGCTGCGGTTCTTGGACTCGATTGCACCCCCATTACTGTCGAAGTCGACATCGCAGGGTCATGGCCTGGGTATAATATTGTAGGACTGCCAGACACCGCAATCCAAGAAGCAAAAGAACGAATTCGCACGGCATGGAAAAATACTGATCTGCAATTTCCAAACAACGGACGCATTGTCATCAACCTCGCGCCTGCTGATGTGCGAAAAGAGGGGAGCATGTACGATCTGCCAATGGCAGTGGGCATGTATGTAGCGACAGAAAAGCGGGATGATCTTGATTTGTCAAAAGCACTCTTTGTTGGCGAGCTCGCACTCGACGGGTCGCTACGTCATACCAATGGCATTCTGCCACTTGCTATTTTTGCTCGTGATCATGGATACACAGATTTGTTTGTTCCCGCGGTGAATGCACACGAAGCAAGCCTTATTCAAGATATCAATATTTTTCCAGTTGAAACATTTGGACAAGTACTCGCACATATTACTGGACGTGAATTCATTCCGACTTTCAAAGGATCCCCTGTCCATGAATGGATCCAAGAAACTACGTATGAAATGGATATGGCGTATGTAAAGGGGCAAGAATTCGTAAAGCGTGCGATGGAAATCGCAGCAGCTGGTGGCCATAATATTTTGCTCTCTGGTCCACCAGGCTCAGGAAAAACACTGCTCGCACGCACGATGCCTTCTATTCTTCCAAGACTTACGGTCGAAGAAGCTATCGACGCTACAAAAATTTATTCTGTTGCAGGACTTTTGCCTGGCGACCGACCGCTGGTAACAGAGCGCCCTTTTCGTGCACCACACCATAGTGCCTCTGGAGTAGCTCTTGTAGGTGGAGGAAAATTCCCACGACCAGGTGAAATATCTCTGGCACATCGGGGCGTGCTTTTTCTTGATGAATTTCCAGAATTCCCTAGGCAAGTATTAGAAAACTTGAGACAGCCACTTGAAGATGGCATTGTGACTATTTCACGCGCGCAAGGAACCATTACCTTTCCCGCACGATTTACTCTCGTAGCCAGTCAAAATCCATGCCCCTGCGGATTTGCGACAGACCCTAACAAAAATTGTTCATGCTCTCCGATGCAAATCGCAAATTATCAAAAAAAGATTAGTGGACCACTCCTCGATCGTATTGATCTACATGTGGAAGTACCACGAGTTGAATTTGAAAAACTTCGTGATGATACCCTGGCGGAATCATCAGAAAAAATTCGCGCACGCGTGGAAAAAGCGAGAGATGTTCAACACAAACGGTTTGAAGGAACAACGTGTATGACAAATACAGATATGAAAAACAAAGAGATCCGTGAATTTTGTAAACTTAATGATCAATCCATCGAACTGATGAAACAAGCTGTCACGCAATTGCATCTTTCTGCGAGAAGTTATCACCGTATTTTGAAACTTGCGAGAACACTTGCTGATCTCGAGGCGAGTGAAACAATAGAAACACCGCATGTTGCAGAGGCGTTGCAGTATCGGAGTAAAGTTGCGTGAGAACACGTAACACGCACGATGCACGTAGCAAGCCTGCATTGGATGCACCAGGTAATGCGGAGCAAGATTACGTCTCACTTCGTTCGACTAAGACTGTTTTTGCCTAGCGACAAAAAAGATTGAAGATTGTGTTACATACTAAAAAGGACATACTCAATTAGGTATGTCCTTTTTTTACGTAGTAATCTTCAATCTTATTCTACCGAAGGTGGAATATAATCTTAGCGAAGCGTAATCTTTCTTTGCACGTCATATAACGTACTCAGTACGTTTGTTATGTGCTACATGTTTCGTGTTATGTGAAATTTAATATCGAATATACTTCAACGGATTCGTCCTCACACCATTGACACGTACCTCGAAATGAAGATGCGGACCAGTAGAACGTCCCGTATTTCCCATGGCTGCAATCGTCTGCCCTTGTGTCACCGTCTCTCCGGCACTGACATAGAGCTGTGATGCATGCCCGTAGAGTGTATTCACCCCATCTCCATGATCAAGAATAACATAACATCCATACCCTCCATTATATCCACATTGTGATGTTTTGACCGTACCACCTCTCGCAGCATAAATCGGTGTTCCTGTGCCTCCACCAGAAATATCAAGACCGGTGTGCTGAAATCCGTAATACTGTGTAATAACATGGGCACCAAGTGGCCACAAATATCCAGATCCAGCTGGAGCAGAAATAGAAGGAGGTGGCGCTGCAACATTTGTCAGTGGTGTATACGGACGACTGTCGGGTACGGTGTAGGTACTCTTTGGTACCGGTTTTGTGCCATCTGGAATGATGAGGTTTTCTCCTATAATAATATCTGATCCATCTTTTTGGAGATTATTAAAGGCAATAATTTTACTTGATTCTGTATCATACGTATTGGCAAGAGAAGAAACCGTATCTCCTCGCGCCACAGTATGGATAAGTCCATCCGTTGGGAGAATTTTCAATGTATCTCCTGGACGAATATACGATCGTGCTGTCAAATCGTTTGCCCAGAGGATAGTCGCTTGGCTGATATGAAATGCCTCAGCAATCACACCAATGGTGTCACCAGAATCTACCATATATTCAATCACAGATTTTCGGTTTGCTGATTGAGATGCAGCACTCTCCTGCTGGATAGGCAATTGATTTCCAGGCAAAATAGTAGGCTTTGTGACTGCTGTACCACCCACGGATATTGCTGCGATGTCGTCTAGTTCTGGTGGCAACTGATTCGCACTATTTTGTTGGTCTGCACTAATAGCGCCATCACGCCAATTGCGATCTGTTTCTTCAAATACCGGCACAGCCTGTTCAACAGTCAGCTCATCTAAGCTAAAATCTTGCTCTCCTGGCCCTACCAATCTATAGAGAAGGGTATTTTGCCCTGGCTGTGTTGCCCGCTCGGCAGTATAGAGTTTTGTCTGTGGCACCATGATAATACAGAGTGTCAAAAACAAAACAATCTGCAATACAGACCGCCTTCCAAAAAAGCCAAGCATGCCACTTGTTTTTAACATGCTCATCCATCGTACCTGTTTTTGAAGTGTATAAAACCATTGGTACAGGGTAGGACCAATGGTTTTTTCGTACGTTCCATTGACCCGAGAAAACCCTTTTCCGACCAAATAAAAAAACCCCACGAGCACTCGTTTGAAAAACATGACGATGCTAAGGAGAAAAAGGAGAGCTTTTTTGGCTTGTTTATTCATAAATTTGCTCTCTGAGTATGTGCCAAAAGTGACAAAAAGTCAATGCCTGCTACTTGACGGATCGATACTTTTTCGCTATATTAAAAGCCGTTTTTAGCATTTTTATCCCCTATGTCATATACCAAAAAAGACCTCAAGGATTCTCAAGTAGAACTCACGATCACAGTAGCACCAGCTGACTACCAGGAAGCACTCAAAAAAGCAGCGGTCCGACTCTCTGAACGAGCAAATATCAAAGGCTTCCGCAAAGGAAAGGCGCCGTATGATGTGCTCAAAAAAGAAGTGGGGGAGATGGCTATCATGCAAGAAGCTCTCGAAGATATTGTCAAAAAATCTTTTTTTGAAGCGGTCAAAGCAGAGGGGCTCGAAACAATCGGGATGCCAAAGGTAAGCGTAGAAAAAGTAGCCCCAGAAAATGATATTGTCTACAAGGCAATCGTGGCACTGATGCCAAGCGTAAAACTTCCAGATATCAAAAAAATAAAAGTAACGAAGGGAGACGCAAAAATTGATGAGAAAAAAATTGATGAAACACTCGAAGCTCTTCGTGGCATGCATGCAACAGAAGTGCTGAAAGACGGAAAGGCAGAAGGAACAGACAAACTTGTCCTCGATATGGATATGATCATCGACAACGTGCCAGTCGATGGCGGACAAGCAAAAGACCACCAAGTATATCTTTCAGAAGATCATTACATCCCTGGATTTAATAAAGAAGTGGAAGGATTGAAAAAAGGTGACAAAAAAGAATTTACTCTTGATTTTCCAAAAGATCACTATCAAAAACATCTTGCTGGAAAGAAAGTAGATTTCAAAGTGACCGTAAAAGATGTCTATGAACGTCAATTGCCAGAACTGTCTGACGACATGGCAAAAGCTCTCGGACAAGAAAGTATTGCAAAGCTCAAAGAGCTGATCCATAGCAATATGCTCCAAGAAGCTACGCAAAAAGTAGAACAAAAAACTGAAATAGAAATTCTCGATGGCATCATCGACAAAGCAACCTTTGCACCAATCCCTGAGGTATTGATTGATGCAGAGAGACAAAAGATGTTTTATGAATTGCAATGCGATCTCGAAAAAAACAATATTGAAATTTCACAATACCTCGCAGATATCAAAAAGACTGAAGAAGAAATCTACAATGACTTCAAAGTCCAAGCAGAAAAACGAGCAAAAGCAGCACTCGTCTCTCGCCAAGTTGCGATGGATCAAAAGATCGTTGTTTCTGACGAAGAAATCGATGCAGAAATAAAAGTGCTCGAAGAAATGTACAAAACAAAAAAAGAATACCTCGATAATCTAAAGAAACCAGAAGTGCGAGACACTATTGCAACCAGTATGCAAAATAGAAAAGTGATGGAATGGTTGAAAGAACAGGTACTGGGAGAAAAGAAAGTTGAAAAGAAGAAGTAAACGTACTTCGCAAACAAAAACACTCGCAATCATGCGGGTGTTTTTGTTTTTATTCCACACGAGGTAAAAGTTCAAGTTAAGAGAGCAACACTTTCTGGATAACTTCGTTTGGAGTTTGGTAATTTAAGGACTTTCTAGGTCGGTTAT
>PFLZ01000084.1 GCA_002784795.1 Candidatus Magasanikbacteria bacterium CG_4_10_14_0_8_um_filter_42_12 | reverse complement strand
AATGTATTCAAAACAGTGCCTAGTATACATAAAATAGAGAACCTTGGCGATTTGGGTTTTCCAGAGGTATTTGCTTGACGTATCTTCAGAAATAACATATACTCGTTTCGTTTTATGACCCTGTAGCTCAGCTGGTAGAGCAGTAGCCTTTTAAGCTAACGGTCGTGGGTTCGAGCCCCACCGGGGTCACAGAGTAAAAACGCCATTCAGGCGTTTTTTTCATACTCAAACTATGCTACACTACTGACATATGTCAGAATTTTTTTCACAATCTTCAAAACAAACACTTTCTTTTTTTCATACAGATGCCACACAGGGATTGACACTCGCCGAAGTAAAAAAACGTCAAGAGACCTATGGGAAAAACGTATTTCCCAATGTTGCTATCAAAACAACTCGGATCGGTATTTTTTTGAGTCAGTTTGCCAATGCGCTCATGATTGTCCTGTTGGTCGCTGGAGTTGCAAGTGGATTGCTGGGGGAATATATAGATATGACAGTGATTTTTATCACTGTTTTTTTGAATGCGATTATTGGATTTTTTCAAGAATATAAGGCGGATGAAGCATTGAAGCATTTGCGGAATATGGTCTCGTTTCGAACCGTCGTGCTCCGAGAGGGGAGAAAGCAGCGTATAGATACGCAGGAACTTGTGCCAGGAGATATTGTTATTCTTGATGCTGGGGACAAAATTCAGGCTGATGCTCGTCTGATTGAGGTCAATGATCTCTTGATCAATGAATCAGCATTGACAGGAGAATCAGAACCAATAAAAAAACATACAAAAGTTGTGTCCGAAAATGCCACACTTGGGGATAGAAAAAATATGGTGTACAGAGGAACTGTCGTGACAAATGGTCAAGGGAAGGCTGTTATCACAGAAATTGGGGCGCAGACAGCACTTGGCGCCATTGCAACACTCGTCCGAGATACTACTGATGAAAAGACACCATTACAACTACAACTATCAACGTTGAGTCGCATGATTAGTATTATTGTTGTCTGTATTTCTGTTGGTATTTTTTTGATTGGTATATTTACTAATGCTGACGACATTATTCATGTATTTGAAACATCGGTTGCTATTGCTGTTGCGGCAGTGCCAGAAGGGCTGGTGATTTCATTGACTGTTATTCTTGCTATTGGGATGCGATCTGTGTTGAAAAAAAATGCACTTCTTCGAAAGCTTGTTGCGGCAGAAACGCTCGGGAGTGTGAGTGTCATCTGTGCTGACAAGACAGGAACAATGACCGCGGGGAATATGGCTGTCACTCGTGTGATTACTATGGATCATGATGAAGAGATGGGCGAACTTCTCTCTATGAGTTCTGAAAAAAGGGCGGCACATGGGGGTATGCAATTTGCATTTCAAATTGGAGTTATTGCAAACGATGGACTTCTTGAAAATCCAGAAGATGAACAAAAGGCGTGGCGATTGGTAGGGGATACAACTGATACTGCGCTTGTTGTTGCTGGGATGGAACTTGGAATTCACAAACATGAACTCGATACTGTCACGCCTCGTCTCATGAGTATGCCGTTTACAAGTGAAAGAAAGTATATTGCGGTGGTCGTGCCAGAAGGGGATCACGCATCACTCATGGTAAAAGGAGCCGCAGAAATATTGCTCGCGCGTGCCACACATGTACTGTCAGAAGGAAAACCTGTCTCACTTACCAAAAAACGTAAAGAGTATATCTCTGCAACACTAGAAGAACTTACTGTGCAGGGATTGCGTGTTATTGCTGTGGGATACAAAACAGTAGAACCCACCACGACACTTCGTGATAAAGATGTAGAAGGGCTGACATTTGTTGCGCTCCTTGCCCTTGCAGATCCCTTGCGTCCAGATATCAAAGAAACATTGGATATTGTCAAAAAGGCCGGTATCCGTACTATTATGATCACAGGGGATTACGGTGAGACCGCAAAGGCTATTGCCACACAAATTGGATTGTCTGTCGAAAATGGAAGTGTGTGTGATGGAAAAACATTGGAACAACTTTCAGACGAAGAACTCGCGGAACTTGTCGGGCATACGTCTGTCTTTGCACGAGTTGATCCCGTACACAAAATTCGTATTGTCAAAGCGCTCCAGGCGCGAGGAGAAGTCGTTGCGATGACAGGAGACGGCGTCAATGATGCACCAGCGCTCAAAGGGGCAGATATTGGCATTGCGCTCGGCTCTGGGACCGACGTTGCAAAAGAAACGTCTGATATGGTGCTCCTCGACGATGGTTTTTCAACAATTGTTGCTGCTGTAGGAGAGGGGAGAACAATGTATCAAAATATCAAAAAAGTAGTGTTGTATTTGCTTGCTGGAAGTTTTGCCTCGGTGATTCTTGTCACTGCAAGCATGATTTTTGGATATCCACTCCCAGTTCTTGCTGTACAAATTTTGTGGATGAATATTGTAGAAGATGTGTTCCCTGTCATGGCACTTGCGTTTGACAAAGGGGATAGAGAAAATATGTCAGATCCACCAAGAAAAAAATCTTCCCCACTCCTAGACAAAAAAGTATTGACCATGATCATCGCAAAAAGTTCACTGGCAAATGTATTTCTTTTTTCTATTTTCCTTTATTTTTGGAACACAACAGGTGACATCGCATTGACCAGAACAGTCATTTTTGTGGGGCTTGGTATTGATGCATTATTCTTTGTATTCAGTGTTCGTTCACTACGAAAATTTGTGTGGCAGATCAATCCATTTGACAACAAGTATCTCCTCGGAGCAGTATTGTTTGGGTGGGTGATGTTGTTTGCTGGTGTCTACTTTCCTCCACTTCAGTTTCTCTTGCGTACCGTACCACTTCACTATCTCCACTGGTTGTTCTTGCTCTTGTTTGGATTGTGGAATGTGGTTATTATAGAAAGTATAAAAGGAGTCTTCTATTTTCAAGATAAGCGTCATAGAAAGAATGTGAGTCACGTTGTTCATGAATGAAACCCTAAGTTATAACTTCTCACTTTTAACTTCTACACATATGCTAAAGAAAACGTATCTCAACGCCCTAAAAAAATCCCTTCATACCTATTCAGAAAAACGTCGAGATGTTATTAAAATTTCTGGCGATGCCTTGCATCTTTCAAAACGTGCTATTTTTTCTATGCACAGAGGTGATATGAAAGAAGCTGAAAAGAAACTTGCTGAGGCAAAATCATTGTTGCAAAGTATTGCAATCAAGTTTAAAAAAGTACCAGAGTTATTGACAGAAGGATCATATCATGCTGGTATGGAGGAGTATGTGGAAGCAGCACTTTTTCATCAATTTTTGAAAAGTGGGACATTGGGTGAAGAATTGAAAGGACTTGACATTCCACGTGATGTATTTTTGGCTGGGTTGTGCGATGTTCCTGGAGAATTGTATCGTTTTGCGATCAAAGCAGCAACAGAACATAAGCTGGATGTTGTGGATGCTTGCAATACTATGGCACAGGATATCGTCGAATCACTCACAGAATTTGAATTCACCAAATATCTCAGAACAAAGTTTGATCAGGCAAAGCAAGCCGCTAATAAATTGGAATATGTTGTGTATGAGGTATCGCTTCGCTTGAAATAATAGAACGCGGATCTTACTGATCCAACAGATGTAAACTGATATGTCTATAAAGTCAATCATAAAAAAAATTATTCCCAAAAAGCTTCTGAATCTCAGACATCTTTTTTTTGCATGGCTTGGGGCTGTGAAGTTTGGCAATCCGTCGGAAGAATTGTTTGTGATTGGTATCACTGGGACAAGTGGAAAGTCGACGACAGTATTTTTGCTTCGTCAGCTCCTCGAAGCTGCTGGGTACACTGTTGGTGCATTGTCTACGATTGAGTTTTCTGTAGCCGGAGAACATCATCTGAATGACAAAAAAATGACGATGCTCGGCAAAATGCAAATTCAAGAATATCTGAGGAAAATGGTAGACAAAGGATGCAATGTAGCTATCGTCGAAACAACGTCTGAGGGACGTGTCCAGCATCGTCATCGGTTTATCAACTACGACATGATGGTTCTGACCAATTTATATCCAGAACATATCGACTCACATGGGAGCTTTGAAAACTATCGTCAGGCAAAGATGGATCTATTTGAATACACCGCAAAAAGCAGAAGAAAAACAATAAAAGGAAAACGTATTCCAAAAACAGCATTGATCAATAGATCCGTCATGGGACATACAAAATTTGCATCAAAATTATTTGATGAGATAGTCATGTTTGATGGAAAAGAAACACTGCATGCTGAAGATGTTCTTTCTGACAAGGATGGACTTCATTTTAGAGTGCATGAGAGAGCTTTTTCTGCACCTATGTATGGAGAACACAATGCACAAAATATTGTTGCGTGTATGGCTGTTGCCAGAGCACTTGATATTTCATGGGGAACGATCGGAAAGGCAATAGAGAAGTTTCATAATGTTCCTGGCAGAATTGAATTTATTTTCGAAGCTGAGGCACAGGGTTTTCAAGTCATTGTTGATTATGCATTTGAGCCTGTGGCGATGAAAAAATTATATGAAGTGGTGGATCTCATCAAACCAAAACGAGTATTGCATGTATTCGGGTCTACAGGTGGTGGCAGAGACAAAGCACGAAGGTATACGCTTGGTGAATTTATTGGAGCGCATGCAGATATGTGTTTTGTGACTGACGAGGACCCCTATGAAGACGATCCGATGGAAATAATCGAAGATGTGGCACATGCTGTCAAAAAAGCTGGAAAAAAGAAAGGAAGAAATCTGTTTATTGAGATTGATAGGCGAAAAGCTATTACTGCTGCGATCAAAAGAGCAAAGCCTGGTGACCTGGTACTCATCACTGGAAAGGGGAGTGAACAGGCTATGTGCATAGCCGGAGGTAATATGATCCCGTGGGATGACAGAACTATTGCTCGCGAAGCTCTTGCACATCGTGCAGAATAATATTTCGTGCTATACTGTTGTCATTGCATATGACACAAAAAAGTGCACAAAACCATAGTGCCATGCGGCGATTTTTTTCGTCACGTTTGTTTTTAATACTGCTTTTTATCGTTGCTTTTCTTGTCGCACTCAGTTATGCACGTGCGTATTATCAGGACTATGCGATCAGACAAGAAATAAAACAACTTGAACAAGAAGTGCAAAATTTACAACACAAAAAATTGGAATCATTTGAACTCCTCAAGTATGTCTCCAGTGAAGACTATGTAGAAGAAAAAGCACGAGTAGAATTTAACCTCAAAAAGCCGGGAGAGCATGTGATTGCTATCCCAGAGGAATTTGCCTTTGTTGATGATCCTGTAGCGCCTTCTCGTGATATGGCTGATGAACCCTTGAACAATCCTACAAAATGGTGGTATTATATTATGCACATACAGCCATCTCACTCTTGAACGTGCATTGTGTAGAGAATGAATAGGCTTTTTGTGCTAGTATATACCACACGCGTATAATATTTAACATTTTTTATATGGGATCCATGGACACGCAAGAAGAACAACCAATCGTCGAGGCACCAATGAAAAAAAAGAAGAAAAATATGGTACCGCAATTTCTTGCAGGTATCTTTATTGTCGTTGTCATTGCTCTCGTAGGTGTGTATATGTATACAAAATCACAAGTGAGCGCACTGTCCGAAGCGCCATTTGTCATGAGTGCTGCACAAGTATTTCACATTCCAATTGCAAAGATTGATGGTCATGCTATTCCATACACAGACTTTATGATGGATTTTTCATCATTAAAAAGTTTTTATTCACAGCAGGATACTGGTGCTGAACCAGTAAGCGAAGATGATATCTCACAGCAAGTATTGAGTCGTTTGCTCATCAATAGCTTGATGAGTGAGTATGCAAAAAAGTATGATGTCGTCGTAGAACAGAGTGATATTGATGCTGCAAAAGCAGAGCTCCTCTCGCAATTTCCAGATGAAGAGACTGCTGCTCAGGAAATTCAAAATACGTTTGGATGGTCACTACAGACATTTACTGATCGTGTTATTGACCCAATTGTAATAGAAAAGAAAGTTTCTGATGCATTTACTACTGACGAGAATGTGGATGCTGATTACAAGGCAACACAGGTAAAGGCAAGCCATATTTTGTTCACAATTGATGATGAACATCCAGCAGACGAAGCGCGCGCTACTGCTGAAAAAGTGCTCAAGCGTATTCAGGATGGAGAAGACTTTGCAACGTTAGCAGCAGAATTTGGCAGTGATGGTACATCAGAAACAGGTGGTGATCTCGGGTGGATTGATAGAGGAACGACTGTCCCTGAGTTTGAAGATGTACTTTTCTCTATGAAAGCTGGAGAGCTCTATGACCAGATCGTAGAAACGCAGTTTGGCTTGCATATTGTCAAAGCCGATGATGTTCGAACTATCAATGATTTTGCTGCATTTTTTCAAGAGCAGTTGAAAAATGCGAATGTAATAATCTACAGTGACATTGCAAATCCATTTGCAGAAGTGGCCGCTCCATCTGTAAACAGCCCCGAGCCGGATACCTCTGACGTAAATGTACAAACGGATGAGAATGGTTCTCAAAAATAATTGATTGACATTTCTCTGCTTTTTGAGTTAGAATAGGTCGGCAAATTTATGCCGCCTTAGCTCAGTTGGTAGAGCAATTCACTCGTAACGAATAGGTCCGGGGTTCGACTCCCCGAGGTGGCTCACACAAAAAAACTTCACTATAGTACAAACCTAGGTTCTGCGCCAAAGGCGCATCCGCCTCGGGCGGAGACTCCCCGAGGTGGCTCACAAAAATATAATTGAAGAAGCCCCCGGTTCGCGCGTAGCACGAGCCGGGGGCTTTGCGTCTCACCCGATTGACACTACGTGAGCGTAACCGGTGCGTTGCAGTTGCCGTCAGGGTGAAGGCATCGGTAGTCGAATTCCTCATTCAACCAAACAGTAATCTGTGTGACCTTCTGGCCGCAGTCTTTGCATCTATGACGAAGATGCTTCGGGACCTTGAAGGTTAGCCCTCTGGCGTTCATCGTCAAGTGATTTCCATTGCTCTGAATTCGTCGGTTGAGCCAGTCGGTCAGGATCTCTTCCGTACCCTCCAGAACGTGTGTACATCCTCCCACCGTATGAACTACAGACTTGTTCCCACGGATGGCCACCTCTGTGATCACCTTGCGGCAACCAGGGCAGTTCGCCCGGTGATCCTCAGGGATCTTGTAGTACGTTCCGCGGTCGCCGGTTTTGTTGTCTCGGCGGTGGTGCAGCCAGTCGAGTAGACTGACGAGTTTCTCCTTTGCCTCATCGTGTTGATGCTGGATCAACACTGCAACTTGCGCAGCGGTATTCACTTCCTTTCCTCCTATACGTTTGAGCGCGTGGTGCATCTGCACTGGTGCAGATTGCGTATATATGACTATATAGTGGACGTCAAGACGTGTCAAATTTTTTTCACCCACAACAATCTACCTCTCATTTTTGAATTGTGATATACTGATTACCAGTATGATTCACCTCACTTCTGTATCAAAACAATACACTGCTGATAGCGTCGGTCTTGCTGATGTAGACTTGTCTATCGAGGCAGGAGAATTTGTATCTATTGTAGGTCAAAGCGGTACCGGGAAAACAACGTTGATCAAATTGCTCATAGCCGAAGAAAAACCTACGAGTGGACAGATAGAAATAGGTGGATGGGATATTTCACGTATTCGACAGTCAGATGTTCCACTACTCCGTAGACAAATCGGTGTTATTTTTCAGGATTTCAAACTTCTCCCAAAAAAAACCGTACGAGAAAATGTCGCCTTTGCCTTGCAAGTAGCAGGGGAGCCACATAAACGTATCAAAGACATTGTTCCTCGGGTACTAGAGATTGTTGGTTTAGGCCCAAAAATGGAACGGTATCCACATCAACTGTCTGGTGGAGAACAACAACGTGTTGTGATTGCCCGTTCTTTGGTTCATAGACCAAAGATTATTGTTGCGGATGAGCCAACAGGAAATCTTGATAGTATCAATACACAAGAAATCATGGAAATTTTGAAAAAAATAAATGAATTTGGCACAACCATTGTTCTTGTGACCCACAATCGTGATATTGTCAATCAGCTCCGAAAACGCGTGGTTGTCCTCCAAGATGGAAAAATTATTTCTGACGAACGACATGGAAAATATCATTTAAGTGCTACGGCTGTATAACTATGTATTCCTTTTTGCGTATTATTCGCTTTGCATTGCAAGATATTGCACGAAATATCGGATTGTCTTTCATGACGATTTTTGTTCTTGTCTTGATGTTGTTATCCGTCAATACGCTCTTATTCATCCGACTTGTTACCACGGAGGCAACGACCTCTATTCGTGATCAAATCGATGTCAGTATTTATCTTTCACTAGAAGCAACCGCCGATGAAATTGATGAAGTATATACCTACATTGCATCATTGCCCGAAGTAACCCAAGCAACCTTTTTTTCTCAGGAGGAAGTCTTGGATAATTTTCGTACGTTGTATCATGACAATGAAAATATTTTGGCTTCTCTTGAGGAATTGACCGAAAATCCACTTGGCGCAACCATCGTCGTAAAAACAAAAGATCCAGCAGATTATGTTACGGTCATTGAGGAACTCAGTATTCCTGAATATGAAACAATTGTAGAATCAAAGACGTTTACCGACACCCAAGGTGCTATACAAAAGATTGATGTCATTACCACAAATGTTGAGCGATTTTCTTTTGCTCTCACTGCATTTTTTGCCATTATTGCGTTCCTTATTATTTTCAACACCATTCGTGTTGCTATATATACACAGCGTATTGAGATCAGTATCAAAAAACTTGTCGGTGCCACAAATTGGTTTGTCAGAGGGCCATATGTTATAGAATCGGTCGTGTTTAGTGTGTTCAGCGTGGGGATTGCAATCTCGATGGTATATATCAGTACTGGGTTTTTGGACCAGTATTTGGGGGTGATATTGGGAGATCCACAATTCTTGACAAATTACTATTTTTTACATATACTCTCACTCGCTGGGATTCAGTTTGGAATAGTATTTTTCCTTACCTTGATTTCAAGTTTGCTGGCAATGCGTCGCTATTTGAGAACCTAGTATCATTCGGGGATCGTCTAAAGGTAGGACTTCAGGTTTTCCTGCCTGCCGGCAGGCAGGGATCCGGACTATCGGGGTTCGAATTTATGGAGGAGCATATTGTATACATTTTGATATCAGAAGTGAAAGAACACTGGTCATATGTGGGGAGCACGTCCAACATGACTCAGCGCTTCAAAGATCATCAATCTGGAAAAACAAAATCTACAAAGGCATTTCGGCCTTTAAAGATAATTCATATAGAAAAATTTGTTTCTTTTGAAGAAGCAAGGCAGCGTGAATTATATTTAAAGACTGGCTTTGGTAGAGAAGAAAAAGCTAATATAGTCAGACATTCGGGGATCGTCTAAAGGTAGGACTTCAGGTTTTGATCCTGACTATCGGGGTTCGAATCCCTGTCCCCGAGCAAAGCTCAGCTAACTTAGTCTCTAAGTTTTCTGAGTTTCTAAGTTCTTGATTTTTATCATTGAACTTGATAGTATCACAACTAAGTAAACTGAGGTAACTCAATGAACTTAGACAATCGACGGTAGCTCAGCGGTAGAGCAGTTGGCTGTAAATAGACGTTTGGAGCAATCCAAGTGCACTAGCAGCTCCTCTTAGAAATAGGAGGATGCCAACGAAGTGAATTGTCCCGTAAAGGCGGGATCTTGTACACACATATTGTGTTGTGCAAGACGAGAAACCTTCGCAGGTCCCATGTGGATCGGTATGGTAATTCGCAGCCAAGTTTCCAGGTATGATTATTAGGTGTGCATAAGAGCACTCTCCTTGAGAG
>PFLZ01000153.1 GCA_002784795.1 Candidatus Magasanikbacteria bacterium CG_4_10_14_0_8_um_filter_42_12 | reverse complement strand
TTCTTCTCCTGCAGTATGCTCTCTCATCGTATGTGAGAGCAATCGAGAGAATGATGCAAACGCATTGAGAGGATCAGTATTTGATGTTTTTAATATAGGACTATTTGGAGTACCTTCAAATATACTTTTAAGTACTTTCGCAATAATTTCTTCTTTTTTTGTTTCATGCAGTGCTTGTGTTTTTGCCTCCATGCTATCTTTTGCTTTTTTCCTTCCAAAAAATGTCTTGAAAGTCCCCCACTTTACCGCTCCAGAGGCTGCAGCACCGACACCTTTTCCAACGTCGCCGAGTGTTTTTGCCAGTTGTTTATCTGTCCCTGCAGCAGATGAAACAAGTTCGCCCACCCCCCATGACATCCCAAACAACATACCGGCATTCACAAGGGCACGACCAAACATTCTTTTGCCATGTGCCCCTATCTGATCCCTCCAACCAGTATTTTCGGCGATTTGTCGTTCCATTGTCTGAGTGAGGGTCGTATTCAAATCAAACATAGCACGTTCGGCAAGTTCGCTATCCCACAATTGTTTAAACTTGGCCCAATTTTTGATCCCAAATTTTCGAAGACGAGACGAATCAAATCCATTTGGTGGCGTATCACCAAAGATTCCTTTCATCTGATTGATGAGGTCTGGATTGACTTCAATCTTTCCATCTTTATCACGAGTAATACCACCTCGCATCATGAGCTCCATGGCAGAGCGTACCCCACCAAGACGCTGTAACATCATTTCACGAAGTTCATAACTAGGGATATCAATCCCCTCGCCCTTAAACTTTTGTTTTTCTGGATTGGTTTCAATAGCTTTTCTCTTGTCCTCAATTTGTTTTTCTTCTGCTTTTTTGCGGACATCTTCATCGATTTCAAGCAACTTGTCTTCTATACTTTTTATTCTCTCCAAATCTTCTGCAACCATCTTGAATCTTAATTTATTTAAATTTACAAGAGTCTTAGGTTCACCTGGCCATAATCTATCTGGGCAAGAATCAATATCCTTACACTGAAGATAGTCACTCTTCATCTCATTCTCCAATTCGAGTAATGATTGAAATTGTTTTTGTTTTTCTTTTCCCACTATGGTATCACTTTCAGTCGCCTGCAATTGTTCTTTTAACTTTTGTATTCTTTCAAACAATACTTCCTTACTTCTCTCCCAATTAAATATTTCTTCTCCCGGCCCCGCAACGACTTCTTGATCTTTTATTTGATACTCACTTTGCTGTTCCTCCAAAATAGTTCTTAATAGATTAATATTTGTTTGAAATCTTGAACTATTATTCCCAGCATCATCAAAATCTTTATGTTCTGGTTGTGTAGGAGTTGCTGCCACGGTAACTACATTTCTCAAACTATTTTTAGCTAGTTCAAGACGTTTTTTTTCTATTTCGTTATACAATCCTTTTTCATACGTCCCATCAGCAGCTTGTTCAAGCTTTTGAAAAATATCTTGAAAGAGATCTCTCTTATTTTGATCCGCTATATTTTTCGGCTTTCCTACAATAAGCTGTTCATGCTCATGTTGTATTTCATTTTTTAAATGCAATGCTTTGTCCTTTTTTTCATTATGTGCTGCTTCCTCTATTTTTTCTCTACGATCTTTATCTATTGCGGACTCGTTCTCAAAATTATATGATGCCTCACCTAAAAATACAGTTGCATTGTAGGGTGTTGCGTATTCTTGCAAACGTTCCTCACCTAATGTATTTGCTTTAGATACGGCTTCATACCGCTCCACCTTCTCTTCAAATTCTTTTATTGCTTTGCTCGCTTCTTCATGAATCCTATCAACTTCTTTTTTTATTCTCTCTACCGCCGTCCTATCCGCATCTTGCAAATTTGCTACTTCGGGTGGCAAGTGTTTCTGTACTTCCAAAAGATCCAGTTGCATCTTCATCCTATCAGCCTGCAATTCTAGTTTTTTATCTTCTCTGACTGTGTCAATTTGTTGTTCCAGTTCAGCTACCTTTTTTTCCAATTCGAGTGTCTTTTTCCATGCAAGAAGTAATTCCTGAACCACATGTTCATAGATCTTATTATCCGGTGCTTTCAATGTATATTCAATACTTCCATCTGTCGGTGAGACCACAGGGTCTAATACTACATATGTTTCCCCGAGATTTGTATCTTCAATACCATCGCGCGTCAGTTCTTCTCCAACAACAATATCAGGTTCTTCTCCTGTCTCATATGCCAAAGTTTCTTGCTGACCACCCACAACATTTACTTTCAACTGCAATGCATTATTTTTATCAAATTTTGGCGTTTCAGCCACTCTTGCTTCCTTCCATTCACCGTTAATATTTACCGCAATAACCGTGTCTTGTTTGTATGCATCAAGAAGTTCTTGCCCGGCTGGTGTTTGAGAAAATTCTGGAGAGGATTTCATAGAGATTCATTTAGAGTATCAATGTGTTTGAGAATGTCATGCATCTTTGCGGTGTCAATGTGTCCAGAAATGTTTTTTTGAAGGACTGCCGTATCATGTTCTATATCTTTCCAGGATTTCAAAAAATCTTCGTACGCACTACGAAGTTTTGACAAGCGTTCTTGTGCATCCTTTTGTCGTTCATCGAGTTGTGCCTGTGTTGGCAAAGACATGAAAAAACTATTCAATTTCTGCAACGGCAACTTTGAATTCTTTTGCAAAATCTTCCAGTGTTTTGGTCGCAACTGCTTGGTAATTTGGGACATGTGCTTCGAGAAATGCCTGGATCTCTGACTGTTCGATATCTTCCTTTTCAAAAAGAGCTGCGAATGCATTTGCACCCGCCTCATCGAGGAGCGCAGTATATGCAAGTCCAATACGTCGCTCTGCTTCTGCCACAAATTGTGGAAGAAATTGATTCATGGTTTCTTCACTCATCGCAGAGAGCCCTGCCTCATCCATCATTGCGTAGATCTGTGACTCAAGAAAACTAAATTGTTTCACTTGCTGTGCCATAGGAATGATATTAAAAATGTTATTTACGAACGACAATCAATGAACCCAGCAGCAAACCAACCACAAACCCGAGCACTGCATTGGTAAAGAAATTTGGTCTCACTGGCCACGTTGTCACGACAGGATGATTGACCACCTGCAGTGTCACATCACCACCGATGTATTGCCACCCTTTGGAGACAAGTGTGTCAGAGGCAGCACCAGCGAGTGCCATTGCTTGCTTTGGTTCTGTACTATAGGCACTGATATTGAGAACACCAGTTCCATAGACGACAGCACCTTGTACATGTTTATTCCACTCTTTTCGTTTTTCTCGTGAATCGAGACTATCGAATACATTCCAATCAACACTATATCCTTCTTGTACTTTTACTTTGTCATAAAAATCGTCCGTCCCTATAATCTGAGCAATATTTTCACCGACTCGTTCTGCTGACTTTACAACGGTATAGGGATCCACACCGTACCGAGATTTTGAAATAATCAATACACTTGCATCAGCACGATATTCGAGTGGAAAAAGAAATGTTGCACCAGCAGCGAGCACTGCGGTGACAAATCCAAGGGCGAGCAGGATCTTTGATCCTTGCAAAATACGCGAGAGTGGTGAATGGTGCATATGATTTTAGAATGTAGAATTTAGAATGTGAAATGTAGAGCCTGCCTGCCGGCAAATTATTTTTTTAAAGGGTAAGGTCAATTCGTGCTCCATCTCGTAGCAGGTGTACGGACACGGTCTCTCTTGTTTGCGATAAAATCAACGCTTGCAACGTCCAGGGCTCGATAGCTGTATCACCAATATGTGTAATCAAATCATTTTTCTGTAATCCAGTTTTTTCGTCGGCTATTTCTACAAAAAAACCATATTTTGCATCACCTGCCGTAGCACTTTGTTTTTCTGTGAGCCGAACGACAGATCCCTTTACAGGAAATGTTGTGTGCACAATTGGCGTACCGGTAAAGACATCCGTATAGATAGATTCTATCACAAACCACGGGACAATAACACCTTCTCCATTCAAAAATCCAAAGAATGCGCCATCATCTGTCCACAAGATAGATGCGGGAAGAGTTTGCGCTTGCAATTGAAACATATATTGTGCATCACCAAGAAATGTCGGAGCACCTTCTGACACAGGTGTTGGATATGTGAGTGCAGTTCGTTCCAGATCTCCCTGATGCATCGCCCACAGAGATGTACTCGGTTCGAGTGATGACACCGGAGCAAACGCAGTGACACGAAATCCATCTCCACCGAGTGATCCATAAATGAGATCATACGCAGGATCTTTTTGAAATGAATCTACCTCATACGTTTCGCCATTCATCGTAACTGCAATCCACTCCTCTGGGCGGAATACTTGATCACGGGCTTCTGGCATCACAAACCATCCGGTATCCGTCAGTAACACCGCCTCGTAGGTATCGGTCAACGGAATATATCCAGTAGCCTCATACACATCTTTTTGGACCAACGTTACACTGCGACGCAATTGATCTCGCAAAAAAACAGGATCTTGCAAATCTGTGATGACATGCGCAGGCCCTCTCGATATGACACCCGTGTCAGTCCCAATACCCTGCTCTGGCACGATATACACATCTGACACAATACCACCGACGAGTCCACTCACCAGTGCAATCAAGGTAATCACAATCAAAGAACTACTCATCATCAGTCGTCGATAGAGTGGCACAGAACAACTTTTTGACGGAAGGTGTGGAGGGGTTTGCATAATATAATAATCAAGTAACAATAAACAATAATCATTTTTACTCTGACATACGTTTCATAGTAGTCCAAAGTATTTTTGCGACTTCTTCTGAAAGTTCATACAGGTCTTTATATTGTATGTCAGACATATACTTTTGTTCAAGAGAAAATGCTAATAAATATTTTGTTTCTTTGAGTGAACCCAATGATATAGAAAGAAAATGCCGATACTCTTTTTGTCCCATTCTTGCAAATCCTTCAACAATATTCAAAATAACAGAGAGTCCAGCACGTCTCAGTTGTGACGTCATGCCATACAATTCATGCGATGGAAAATCTTTTGTAACGTTGTAAATTTTCTTTGCCAAGAGATCAGCTTTTTTATATAACGGGTTCTCCTTCCCTCCAGAATTCATACGAAAAATGTTAATTGCTTATTGTTTCATGATTATTGTTTATTGCTACTTGTTTATTGACTAGATCCATCGTATCACAAATAAGAGTGCAATGAACACTACGGCATTGGACAAAAGAAAACGTCGCTGTTCTTTCCATCGAATGCCTTCTGCACTAATATGAAATCGAATCAACAAGAGCAAAAGATACCAAAGCCATGCCGCAAAAAATCCCAGCACCATATACCCAAATGGCAACAGATGAATAACCCAGAATACTTCCATACTCATGACCGCAATAATAAGGAGCCAGATGGTAAATCGTTGGAGTGGTACCTGAAAGTACATGCGCCATATTGCGTATGAACAGAGAGACGTCGTCGCACCCACAAAAAGAAATAACACGGCAAGAGGAATTTGTTCAAAAAAGAATGACACTGCATACGCCGTAATAAACATGGCAGCAGCAACAAACACCCAGGCCATTCCTCTCATGCGTCGATATGCTTTTTTTATATACACAGGAGTTGTGTCCGTATTTGAAAGCAAAATATTGACAAGCATCCCCACCGTCAACGCACCAAGTACTTCGAGTAACACAATGACTGTCCGCCATTCTGTCAATATCATCAGGAGGAACGTAGACATATATGCCAACGCCAGGAGTGCCATATCCCAAAGTGCCAATCGGATACGCACATATCTCCGAACCAACAGCACCATAGCACTCATAAAGACAACAAACGTCATCAACACAAACCAACGCATATACCCAGGTACAGGCATTCTTACAATCGACTCAAACAGCACTCCAGCGATGATCGTGGTCAATACAGCTCTGAGATGAAATACAATAAATCGAATCATACATCAGATGAAATACGATCTTTTTGTTTATCAAAAAGATCTTTCAAAATAACACTTGTCGCGGTCGCGACAGGAATAGCAAGAATCACTCCAACGACTCCGCCAAATCGTGCCCCAACAAGGATAGCAACAATACTCACGATCGGATTGAGTCCCACTGCACGCTGCATTATTTTTGGGACGAGAATATGATTTTCGAATTGTTGAATCACGATATACATGATAAGCACGATCACAAACACGACCATTCCCCCATTTGAAAATGCAAAAAACAATGCAGGAATAGAAGCAAAGATCGGGCCAAGAATTGGAATAAATTCAAGGAGTGCCGCGAGCAATCCGAGCACAGCAGCATACTTCACACCGACAATAGACAGTCCAATCGTCACCATGAGACCAATCGTAATACTCAATATCAACTGCCCACGCATCCATGCACCAAGTTTGTCTTGTATTTTGCGAAACAGACTTGAGACATACGGAATATGTTGTTCAGGGACCAGAGAACGAAGAATTTTTCCCAAAGGATCATCCTGGGACACCAAATAAAATGTCATAACAAGCACGATGAACAAAGAAACAACACCTCCAAAAAATCCGCTTACGGTAGAAAATAATCCTGCCAACGCACCATTTGCATTTCCACTAGAAAAAAGTGTTTGCTCTGTTTGATTGAGCGTATTCATTCCACCAAATACTTGTGATGCCCACTCTTGTGTTGTCAACGTTGAAAAGGCATCATTGCTGGCAGCAACAAGTTGTGGGACATCATGCGCTACCACCGGCGCCAATACGCCGACCGCTGTGCCCACGATACCAAAAAATATAATATATACAAATACGACGGCCACGCCTCGTGGAATCTTGCGTCGTGCCAGTGATGCAGCAAAAGGATCGATAAGCGCTGCAAAAATAAGTGCAACAAAAAGAAGAAGAACAATATCCCACAACAAATACAGCGCATAGAGTACGGCTACTATGCCTAGGACCTTGAGTATATCTCGAATACGAATGTTGATAGTTCTATCCTCTATCATACTTGATATGTTATAGAAAATAGTATACTACTACACCAACGGGAGCTAAAGTCTACGTCTTTTGACTCAGTTGGTGTAGTAGTATACACTAGCGCGCCAGAAACGTACAGAAAAAAGCCTAATAAAGCTAATAATGCTCTGTTTCACTGTTTTACTCAAAAACAAGCTCGTGCTATTATACAAAAAGATCATATATCAATGAGCAGTAGGAAAAAGTTTGTTTATTGTTCATTGTTTATTGTTAGTTGAACATATGCCTACCTACGCAAAAAATAAATTTGCCTATCATGATTATGACGTTCTCGATACCCTCGAGGCTGGTTTGGTTTTGACAGGGCCAGAAACAAAAGCAGTACGGACAGAAACAGTGCGACTCAAAAGTAGCTATATCAGTCTTCGCGGCAATGAAGCCTGGCTCGTCAACGCTCATATCCCCCGTTACAAATACGCTGGAACAGTTCTGGATTATGATCCAGAGAGACCAAGAAAAGTCTTACTCAACAAGAAAGAAATCGCTACGTTACAAGGAAAATCACATGAAAAAGGCTTGACAATCGTCCCTCTTTCCGTGTATAGTAAGGGCCGTCATATCAAGCTCCAAATTGGTCTTGCTCGTGGGAAAAAACTCCACGACAAAAAAAGAGCCAAAAAAGAACGGGATATTGATAGAGATATCATGAGAGATCTCAAAGGAAGAATGTAGCACAGTACATTCTGTACAAAAAATACAAATGCATATTGTCATTTCGACGAAACGCTACGCATTCATTCCTGGCCTGCCACGAGGCAGCGCTGTTGGTGAATAATGCAACGGTGTCACGTAAAATGAACCTTTGGGTTCATCACGTGACACGAAAAGCAGCTGCGCTGCTTTTCGTGGGGATGACAGGGTTCGATATGTGGACCTTGATATCATTCATATGCATGCCGAGTATGTATATCTGCTCGTACCCACCGATATACACATTACAAGTGCAAACCTTGTTACCCGAGTGAAGACCGCTCTTGCTTCGGCATTCAGCGCGCCTGCATTCGCAGCTGTCGTCGCCTAAAGGCTTGATGACCATCGCATCGCACGATACTCGATATCGCGAAGGCGGTGCCAACCCCCATCGAGTGTAGGATATACTGACACCTGGGTGGTATATCTGAACCTTTGCCTCAGGTTTTCACACATGCCTTTTTGTTCCTTTCCTAGGCACGTGTGGCGATACCAAAGGAACTTAGCATGAAGATTATGCTGGTATCCCATGTAGACCCGGGTTCGATTCCCGGCATCTCCACGAAAAGCAGCGCAGCTGCTTTGAGTGTCACGTGACGACCATAGGGAGTTTTACGTGACAAGGGACATTGCATTAGCACTGGCGCTGCCTCGTGGCGAGCCAGAAAAATGGCGCAAGCCATTTTGAGTGCCACGTGATGAACCGCAGGTTCATTTTACGTGGCGACGTTGGATTATATACCAACAGCGCCATCTCGTGGCGAGCCATATATTTGGAAATATGAGCTTTACTGTTTATTTTTTAGAATCTAGACAAGATACACAGAGACATTATATTGGTTTTACTGAAAATATTAAAAAACGAATTATCCAACACAATCAAGGTCTCGTAACTTCTACAAAAAAATTTAGGCCCTGGAAAATCATTTATCTAGAAATCTATCCAAATAAAGCAGATGCGCTTGGAAGAGAAAGATTTCTCAAAAGTGGCTCTGGCTGGAAATTTTTACAAAAACAACTTTTTCATCATTTCAGCACACAATAAACCCTATGCGCATCTCACGCAAAAAACGACCAGACAAACCACTCATTCCAAGATATTTTTCGAATGAACGTATTCGTGCCGAAGAGGTGCGCGTGCTTGATAATGAAGGAAACAATGTAGGCGTCATGAAAACAAAAGATGCTATTGCTCTTGCTCGAACGCAAGAACGTGATCTGGTAGAGATCAATCCAAAGGCAAATCCTCCGGTTGCTCGTATCATGGACTTTAGCCAATTCAAATATCAAAAAGAAAAGGAAGCAAGAAAACAAAAGCAAAATAGTCATATTGCAGAACTCAAAGGTATCCGACTGTCAATGCGTATCAGCGATCATGATATGGACGTGCGCCTCCAGCAAGCGTTGAAATTTTTGAATCGTGGAGACAAAGTACGTACAGAGGTCATCCTCCGTGGTCGAGAACGAGGAAAATCCGAACTTGGATTTGAGGTCACAAAACGATTTTGTGCGCTCGTAGAAGCAGAATTCCCTATCAGATATGAACAAGAGGTCACCCAGCAAGGTGGCAAAATAACCGCTATTTTTACCAAAAAATAATACCCACAGTCCTATCTTGACAAAACAAGCTTGCTGATGCTATACTCACGCCCACGTGAAAATGCGATCATCTAGGACTAATTTTCTATATATGGCAAAGATCAAAACAAAAAAATCAATTTCAAAACGCTTTAAGCTTACAAAGACCAAAAAGGTCTTGAAGCGAGCTGACGGACAAGATCATTTCAATGCTCGTCAGTCAGGAAATACCAAACGAAACAAACGAACTGATAACACTCTGGCACACACTGGAACCAGAAAAACAATTGTCCGAGTTCTCTCATAAGAGATGTGGATATTGATTATTGATTATTCCCTATGTCACGCGTAAAACGAGGAACACAACACGTCAAACACCGCAAAAATATCCTGAAACTTACAAAAGGATTTCGTGGTGGTCTTCGCAATCGTATCAAGCTTGCAAAGACAGCAAGTACAAAAGCAGGCGCACACGCATATCGCGATCGCCGAGTCAAAAAAAGAAATTCTCGCCGACTTTGGCAAGTGCGTATCAATGCAGCTGTTCGCATGCTCGGACTTTCATACAGTACATTCACAGGTCAATTGAAAAAGAAGGAAGTTGCGCTTGACCGAAAA
>PFLZ01000028.1 GCA_002784795.1 Candidatus Magasanikbacteria bacterium CG_4_10_14_0_8_um_filter_42_12 | reverse complement strand
GGAAATGAGTATACAGAACTCCATAGCAGTCACCAATTACGGTTGTTATAGAGAACTGATACCCCGCCCCTCTGGGGCGGGGAGCTTCATTTTGAAATTAACGATATGCAAACTCCTCTGACAATTGACTTACCGGGTTTCAAAGGACGCAAAGAATCACTTGAAGACGTCATCCGTTATCATCCATACAAACCAATGTTCTATCGGACAAATCTTTGGATGCATGGGCATCGGCTCATGTGGATGATAGAAGACATAGCAAAAGAAGTACAGACAGTATTTCCTTCTTTTGACAAAACACGTGCACAACTGATGGCGCTCATTCATGATGATCTCGAAATTGTCATGGGCGATGTCCAGCTGAATGACAAACTTGCCATGACTCCCGAAGAAAAACACGCACTTGATCAAACAGAAAACGCTGCAATGAATGAGATCGCATCTCGCTTTCCAGAATACATTGGGCAATACACGTACAAAGAACTTCTCACACAATACAATCAGATAGATATACACGATGTTGAAGCTATTGTAGTGAAATATTGTGACAAAATGGACGGCTATTGCGAAGCACTGCACGAACTTCATGCTGGCAACAGCATGTTTGCAACACCACTCCATACAAACACTATTCCAACAGATGTGTACCCATCAATCCTACAAAGTTTTGAAAAAACGTTTCCTCTTTTTGCCAAAGTAAGAAATTTATCTCATCCACTTTTTTCATTTCCACAATCAATAGACGTTTCTGATACGGTAGCACACGGATTTCTTCACTCACCATCATCAATTCAAAAAACAACAGGAGTCACACATTACGACACCTGGCGAGATATTACGCAGAAGTATGGTGGTGACTGGGGTGTGGAGATGTTGGTAGAACTGCGAGAAAAATAATATGTTTTCTTGAAAAAAAGCGTGTTTTAGTTCATACTATGCCCAACATAACTCTTCTTTATGCTCACCAATCCACTCATTTCTCTCGCTTTTCTCCTCATCGGACTGGCTATCCTCGTAAAGGGTGCTGACTGGCTCGTAAAAGGGGCATCTTCTATTGCAAAAAAGTGGGGCGTCTCGAGCATTGTTATCGGTCTTACCGTGGTTTCATTCGGGACATCTGCACCAGAATTTTTGGTCAATATTTTTGCAGCCATGCGCGGGAGTACAGATCTTGCAATAGGAAATATTATCGGAAGTAACACCGCAAACATCCTCCTCATCCTCGGTGTCACGACCATCATCGCACCGCTCGCCGTAAAACGAAATACGACCTACAAAGAAATTCCTTTTGCCATTCTAGCAGGATTACTCATCGTGTTGTTTGGGAATGACTCACTCTTCGACGGAACATCTCTCAATGCGATCACTCGCACAGACGGATTTGCTCTTCTCGCATTATTCATTATCTTCCTCTATTACACATACGGCATCAGTAAAGCCAGTGGAGAACAAGATAAAATCGAAGAATACTCTTGGATCAAGTCTCTCGGTTTGTTTTTACTTGGACTTACCGGTCTGACTATTGGGGGAGACCTCATCGTCCGCGGTGCAACCAATATTGCAGTGATGGCAGGTATCTCAGAACGCCTTATTGGTCTCACCATTGTCGCTATCGGGACATCACTGCCCGAACTTGCGACATCTGTGGTTGCAGCGCTTAATAAAAAAGCAGACATCGCGATCGGCAATATCGTTGGGTCAAATATTTTCAACGTCTTTTGGATTCTCGGAATAACCTCTGTCATCAAGCCGATTCCTTTCAATCCTGAGATCAACATCGACGCAATTTTCTCAGCGTTTGCAGCGCTTCTGCTCTTCATCGTTGTCGTCATAGGCAAACACGAAATAAAAAAATGGCACGGCCTCGTCTTTGCCATGCTCTACCTCGGCTACATGCTCTTCCTCATTATGGAGCCAGCCTGCTTTCCGCTGGCGTGTACATAGCTAGATCCCAGCCTAATGCCGGTATTTTTTGTATATACTCGTCTATTTTTATCCAAGGGGTTTCAGGGGGAAAGCTGTCTGTCCCGATTGAATCGGGATTGGTGACAAAAAGGAAGGGAAGAATTTTTTTTCGATGCGACAGCACACTCTTAACAAACATGAAAAAACGTGATAGGCTCTTTACACTGAACTCCTAACCTACTTTTGTATATCAATAATATGGGCACAGACTACAAAGTAGCCGACATCGCACTTGCAGGACTCGGCAGAAAACAAATCGATATTGCAGAAAAAGAAATGCCAGGCCTCATTGCCATCCGCGACAAACACGCAGCCGAAAAACCACTTACGGGCGTCAATATTATGGGCAGCCTCCACATGACTGTACAAACAGCAGTTTTGATTGAAACCCTCGTCGCCCTCGGTGCCAATGTCCGCTGGGCAAGCTGCAACATTTTTTCCACCCAAGATGAAGCTGCAGCAGCTATCGCAGCAGTAGGAATCCCTGTTTTTGCCTGGAAAGGTGAGTCGCTCGAAGAATACTGGTGGTGTACCGAACGTGCACTCGACTTTTCCGCTCACGACGGATCCGCCTCGGGCGGAGGAAACGGCAAAGGTCCACACATGATCGTTGATGATGGAGGAGACGCTACCATGATGATTCACAAAGGTGTTGAAATTGAAAAGGACCCAAGCATACTTGAAAAAGATTTTTCTGGTGAACCTGCAGAGACGCAAGTTTTCATGAAAAAACTAAAAGAAGCATACGAACAGAACCCAACTCGTTGGCAAGAAGTAGCAAAACAAGTAAAAGGCGTGAGTGAAGAAACAACAACAGGTGTACATCGCCTCTATCAACTCCACAAAGAAGGAAAACTTCTCTTCCCTGCAATCAACGTAAACGACTCTGTTACGAAATCAAAATTTGATAATGTCTACGGGTGTCGTCACTCTATTATCGATGGTCTCAATCGTGCGATGGACGTGATGATCGGTGGAAAAACTGCGGTTGTGTGTGGCTACGGAGATGTTGGGAAAGGTTGTGCCCAAGCACTTGCAGGACAAGGCGCACGCGTCATCGTGACAGAAGTCGATCCTATCTGCGCACTCCAAGCAATGATGGAAGGATATGAAGTCACAACAGTGGAAGATACACTTGGACGAGCAGACATCTACGTAACCGCGACAGGGAACAAAGATATCCTTACACTTGATCACATGAAAAACATGAAGGATCAAGCAATTGTCTGCAACATTGGACACTTTGACAATGAAATTCAAGTGGAACCTCTGCAACAAAGTGATGCCACGCATGAACATATAAAACCGCAAGTCGACAAATACACATTTTCAAAAGGAAACGCGATATATTTGCTAGCCGAAGGACGCCTCATGAATCTCGGCTGTGCAACGGGTCACCCAAGTTTTGTCATGAGCAATAGCTTTGCAAATCAGACACTTGCACAACTGGAACTCTGGAAAAATGATTATGAAGTTGGTGTCTTCACACTGCCAAAACATCTCGATGAAGAAGTCGCACGATTGCATCTTGAAAAAATTGGCGCAAAACTCACCACGCTATCAGATGATCAAGCATCCTACCTCGGCGTCGACAAAGATGGACCTTATAAGCCGGATCATTATAGATACTAAAAAAGTTCCCTCCCTTTACTAAGGGGAGGGTTAGGGTGGGGTTACGCATCACATCCAAACAATGCAACTAATACAAAAAAAGAACTCACTTATTTGGTGAGTTCTTTTTTATTAATTCTATAAAGCTACAGAACCAGCAGCGGATTTACACATATGAGACGCTTCATACTCAGTAAGGTAAGGTTGTTCCTCACGTAGCTGATTATACAGTGCAGATGAGAACAAGTTGAATTGTCTGCCTGATATTGGCTGATCCAAAATATACCTGAGGCAAGCACAAAAATTTGGCAAAAAACAGCAATAACAACAATGTTCTTTTCTCGCTTTGAAAACATATAACAAAACTATTCCTACTAATAGTCTACTACACTAATATACTAAAGTCATCCCCTTGCCGTGACAACCCAACTCCTATATGCTATGATCATACGCCTATGACTATAGAACTTACTATCCTCGTCCTCCTGCTCGTCCTCTCGGCATTTTTTTCTGCATCTGAAGTCGCATTCATATCGCTGACAGATGCAAAAATTGAAACCATGGTAAAGAAGAAACTCCCACGAGCAAAACTCATCAAATCCCTCAAACAAAATCCGAGACGACTCCTCGTCACTATTTTGATTGGAAATAATATTGTGAATATCGGCGCTGCCTCACTGGCAACCGTCGTAGCAGCAGTTTTTTTTGCATCCGGTGCAATTGGTATTGCGACGGGTGTCATGACACTACTGGTGCTCATCTTTGGAGAAATTGTTCCAAAAGCATATGCCAGCAATCATAATAAACGATTTGCTATTCTTTCTGCACCGATTCTTCGATTACTCCAACTTGTCCTCTTTCCCTTTGTCATTATTTTTGAAGGCATTACGACCCTCGTCGCAGGAAAACATATGCCAGAAAAAATCAGTGAAGAAGAACTCAAGGCGATGGCAACGGCAGGGGCAAAGCAAGGGACGATCGAAACAGATGAACGTGCAATGATTGAAAAATTATTTGCATTCAATGACATCACAGCAGAAGATGTCATGACACCACGCGTCCAGACAATTTTTCTCGAAGATACCTTTTCTATAGAAGAAGCTGCTGAATTTATTCAGACACATCCGCACACGAGATTTCCTGTGATAAAAGAACATTCAGACAATGTGGTTGGTTTTGTCCATGCACGTGATGTACTCCTTTCCTATATAGATGAAAAAGAAGAAGGCATTATCACCGATATCATATTGCCAATTCTTCGCATACCAAAACAACTCCCTATCGATGATCTCCTCAAAGAATTTCAAAAAACACAGGTACATCTTGCAGTAGTACTCGATGAATACGGCGGCACCTCTGGGATCGTCACACTCGAGGATGTTATCGAAGAACTCGTAGGAGAGATTGTGGATGAACACGATGTGGAAGACAATATCATGAAACGCCTCGATAAAAAAACTATTCTTGTTGCTGGCGATGAAGATGTGCGTGATATCAATGAATTTCTTAACTGTAACATTCCTGGCGATCCATTTGATACTATTGCAGAAGTCGTTCTCGATACCCTCGGAAAAATCCCAAGAAGAAATATGAGTGTCACCCTTGGTGATGCAGTGTGTACGATTGTAGGAGTAAAAAATAAAACGATTGTAAAAGTAAAAGTACAAAAAACATGATCCGTCTCAACAAACACATTGCTGCACTAGGCATCTGCTCTCGAAGAAAAGCAGATGAATTTATTGTAGCCGGAAAAGTCAACATCAATGGAACAATAGTTACCGACCTTGGCACAAAAGTTGATCCCGAAAAAGATATTGTGACGGTTGAAAACGTCTCGCATGAACCTCGCACTCTGAACTCAGAACTTTTCTACATCGCACTCAACAAACCCGTTGATATCATATCAAGCGCATCGAGTGAACAAGGAACTTCTGTGCTCGACCTCATTACCAAAGAACAATACTACAAACCAAAATTTGAAGATGATGTTTCACAACTTGATGGTGTACGAATTTACCCTGTCGGGCGCCTTGATAAAGATTCCGAAGGACTGATCCTCCTCACAAACGATGGCGAACTCACAAACGAACTGACACACCCACGCTACGAGCATGAAAAAGAGTACGAAGTAACCATAGATAAAAAACTCATGCCCGATACAAAAAAACTTCTCTCCAAAGGCATGTTGATCGAAGGAGAACACTATGGAGGTATGCAGATTGTCAAAGAGTGGAACCAAGGGAAACGTGTCATACTAACCGTTATTCTCAAAGAAGGAAAAAATAGACACATCCGAAAAATGCTCGGTCAACTCGGATACAATGTCAGTGTCCTCCGAAGAGTCCGCATAGGAAAACTCAAACTCGGTACTCTCACTATTGGCCGCTGGAAATTTGTAGAGAGAAGTGACATAGTATAAATATTTGTAGATATACTCGCCTATTTTATCTCCAAAGGGTTTCAAGGGGAAAGCTGTCTGAGCCTCCAGCGCTTGCCAATGAGTACTTCATTAGCGTCGACACAGGCGAGTTCTTTCCCCTGACACTTTTTGTTCCTTTTTGGTGACAAAAAGGAAGGGAGAATATAATATCTCTGCTCTTCACATCAAAAATTATAATCGCTCATCCATCTTAATCAGCGTTCTATTGTGAAAACAATGTGGCACGCCTTCCAAAAAACGAGCAATTTGATATACTCAAGGTGCTCGTTTTTTTAGTATAATTCAATAATATGAAAGCAACCAACAAACTATCATTTACCAAAATGCGGTCGATTTTCTTTTTTACGATCATTGTGATCCTCTCAATCACCATGCTCTACCTCTTCCGCCCATTCCTCTACCCTATCTTTTGGGCTGCGGTGATTGCCATCATGTTTTATCCATTTTATGCATGGCTGACAAAGCACCTTCCAAAAGGTATTGGTATGACGATTACACTGGCGACCGTCGTCATAACACTCCTCATCCCACTGACTATTCTCGCGGGACTGCTCGTCAATGAATCTATCAATCTCTACCAAAGCATTTCTACACAAAATATTAGAGGTGCAATAGAAGCAGCCGAAGTATGGGTCGCAGGAACACCTCTCGCTCCATATATGGCACAAGCAAAACTTGATTGGCCAGTCTATGCAACAAAATTTGCCAATGCGACATCATCATACGTCTTTACCGCAATAAAGAGCATCACACAAAATTCTGTTCGCTTTTTCTTCATGCTCTTCATCATGTTCTATACACTGTATTACTTTCTCAAAGATGGCGCAAAGATGCTGGCACGACTTATGCATCTCTCGCCCCTTGGCAATCAATATGAAGAAATGCTTTACGAACAATTTACTTCTACAACTCGCGCGACACTAAAAAGCACGCTCATTGTCGGTGGTATTCAGGGAACACTCGGCGGCCTTCTCTTCTTCATTGCGGGGATAGAAGGAGCGCTTATCTGGGGGACCATTATGGTCGTTCTGGCTATCATCCCTGCAGTAGGACCTCCACTGGTCCTTATCCCTGCAGGCCTTATTGCCCTGTTTACAGGCAATGTGAGTGGTGCGATAGCACTCCTCATCGGCGCACTTGTTATTAGTCTTATTGACAATCTTATCCGACCACCACTCGTGGGCAAAGATATTCAAATGCATCCGCTGGTGGTACTCTTTTCAACACTCGGTGGTATTTTTCTCTTTGGCGTCTCAGGGTTTGTCATTGGACCAATCATAGCTGCACTCTATACGTCTATCATGACCATGTACGAGCATTATTATAGAAATGAATTGGCAAACAATTAATGTATGAAAAAGTTTCTGGAAGAATTCAAATCATTTGCCATGCGTGGCAATGTGGTTGACTTGGCGATTGGTGTGGTGATTGGGGCTTCCTTTGGGAAAATTGTCACCTCACTTGTCAATGACATTATCATGCCACCGATTGGCAAACTCCTGGGTGGCGTTGACTTTGCCAATCTCTTTCTCACCCTTGGCGGTGATTCATATGACACGCTTGCGGCAGCACAAGAAGCCGGCGCTGTGACATGGAACTATGGATTGTTTATCAATACCATTTTGAATTTTATTATTGTCGCATTTGCTATTTTCATTCTGATAAAACAAATGAACAAACTCAAGAAAAAACAAGATGAAGAACAAGCACCGCCAAAAATATCAAAACAGGAAGAATTACTGACTGAAATACGGGATTTGCTAAAACAAAAGACAATATAAAAAAATGTCCTCACATGAGGACATTTTTTTATTTGTGGGCTAGGCGGGAGTCGAACCCACATGGCCTTTCGACCGCGACATTTTAAGTGTCGTGCGTATACCATTCCGCCACTAGCCCTTCTTTTTTTTATTTCGTTTTTGATTGAGCCCTCTATGCGTTGGCTGAAGGCTATGACAATTTGGACACAAAATTCTCAGGTTTTCTATTCTATTGTCAGTGCTTACACCATTGATATGATCAAGTTCAAGAGGAATCCTTCCGTCTACAGATTGCTTTGCCCATCCACAAAGTTCACATTGTGGAAATTTCAATTCAGCAGCAAACAAACGTTTTTTTAGTTTATAACTCTGATAATCACTGTTCTTTACTAAAATACTTTTTAATGACCTTGCAGGTGTTCCTACTCCTTTCAAACCCCGACTCCATCCTTTTCCCTTGAAGTGAGAAACACAAAGGTTTTGTTCCGAGATATATTTTTTAACTTGGGCATAATTTCCTCTCGCAGGCTTCAATCCAAGCCTCCCCAATACCTGACGGTAACTTGTTGACAGGGCCACAGCATTTTTGAGATCTTCACTTGTCCATGAACGTTTCCTCCTCATATAAAAATGACTGTATCATATTATGCACAGCTTTTCAATGCTTGTCCACTGTCTATACACTCTCTATCCCCGAATCGACCCTTGACACCACTTGCCTCCATATATTATGTGCTATAGTACACATGTATCCCACACCTCCCCGCTCCCTACATATACCGCGCACCCCAGCATATTGCCCTGCCAATGGCAGCTACAACAGCAAAGGGGGATGGAATCTACTGTCTTGCGTTGGTACATACGGGGAGCTGTGTGTGGGCAAATACACCCTTTTTTGAAACTACCAGATAGCTGACGTTCCTTCCGTGTCTCATATTTCTCTTCAATGAGGCATGTTTCCAAAATTGGCCCTTCCAAAAAAGGCAAGTCACTATCTTCCTCCGGGGAAACAAGCACCAATAACACCCTCTGAACAAGGGTGTTATTATTTTTATTACTGATATAAAAAAGGTTGTTTTACTGCCAACAACCCCACCCTGACCCTCCCCTTAAAAAGGGGAAGGAACCTAATTAGAAGTCAATTTATAAACATTCCTCCCCAGATAAGGGGAGCCTGCCTGTCGGCAGACAGGGATTTAGGTAGGGTTGCGTTGAAAATAAAACTCCCCTTGCCAAACAAACATTCTTCCCGTAGACTCAATCGTATATGTCAAACACACAAAAATTACAACACATCGCCTTCATCATGGATGGCAACCGCCGATGGGCAAAAGAGCGTATGATGCCAAAAGCACTCGGCCATTCTGAAGGGGCAAAAACGCTCAGAAAAATTGCAAAAGCCGTCCGCGAACGTGGCATTCCATACATGACCGTCTACGCTTTGTCGACAGAAAATTTGAAGCGATCGCAAGAAGAGCTGGATCATTTATTTTCATTGTTTGGAAAGCTCGTCGATGAATTTGATGATCTCGTCAAGCAAGACGTCCGCATCAAAATCCTCGGCGACATGACTCGCCTTCCAGAAGATCTTGCAAAAAAACTAAAGCAGCTTGAAGAGAATACAAAAAATAACAAAACGATGACCCTCTCGCTCGCGATTGCATACGGCGGACGCGATGAGATTGTGCGTGCTGTGAGAGAGATGGATGATCCAAAAAATGCGACAGAAGAATCACTCGAAGCACATCTCGATATGCATGATATACCAGACGTCGATGTGATCGTACGAACTGGTGGACACCACCGACTCTCGAACTTCCTCATGTGGAAAAGTGCATACGCCGAGCTCATCTTTACCAATACCTACTGGCCAGCATTTGATAAAAAGGAATTAGATGAGATTCTTGCATGGTATGAGGAGCAGATGAGGAACTTTGGGAAATAAGCTTTGGATGTTTTCTGGACTTGCACAGAAAGATTGCGTTTCGCTATCGCTCAACTAAGATTATATTTCACCTAACGGTGAAAAAAAAATGAAGCTCCCCGCCCCAGAGGGGCGGGG
>PFLZ01000090.1 GCA_002784795.1 Candidatus Magasanikbacteria bacterium CG_4_10_14_0_8_um_filter_42_12 | reverse complement strand
ATCAACACTCTGAAGAAAATTTTTGTTGAATAACCCAAAAATTGCGGCAAGGCGTTCAAACTTGTCTGCATCTACCTCTATATGTAGTTTTCTTTTTAATTTTGAAATTGTGACAGGTAATGTATACATATGCCTATAGTATATGCGTGAGTGTACGCCATGTCAATGAACGCTATACCTCTGCAAGCGCAAGTTCTCCTTGTTCAAATACACGAATTTTTTCGAAGATATGTTCAATCGCTTTTTCGATCGGCCCTTCTACAGAAAAGCCAGCTGCTTTTTTATGCCCGCCACCACCAAAGAGTTTTGCAAATGCTGATACATCGACATGGTCATGCGTGGTGCGAAAGCTCCCTTTGAAATTGCCGTCATGCGTCTCTTTCAATATCATGCCAGCACGTCCATCCTTTATATTATTCATAAAGTTTGCAATGCCTTCCACTTCATGTTCTGTCACGCCGTGCTTTTGTATATCTTCTTTTGTTACGTATGTGTAGACAATATCGAGTGGCTCGTGATGTGCCATTCTGCTGAGGACGGTCCCCCACAGTTTCAGGCCGTTGACCGTTTTATCTTTCAGTACCCATCCTTGGATCATCGACATGTTGCCACCTTTTTCAATCAGTTTACTCGCAATATTCATGGAATGTTTTGTGGTTGCAGAATTGGTAAAATTGCCTGTATCGGTAATAATACCAGTGAGCAAACACGTCGCCATGCCAGGCGTAATATTGACTGTATTATGTATAAAAAAATCATGGACAATCTCTGTCGTCGAGCTTGCTTTTGGCAAAACAAGATTGAAATCTCCGTATTGCAGATTGGTATTGTGATGATCGATATTTGCAATCTTTGCACCGCGTTCTTGCATCACAGGGAGGAGCTGTTCTACGCCAGCATAATCTGGGCTCGAAGAATCAAAGATGATCACGAGGTCAATATCGGCATCGTCCCAAACCGTAGGCTGGGAGGTAACGTAGTCAACGTGCGGGAGAAACATGAGGGAAGGGGAAATGGAGGTAGTACAAAATGCCACATGAGGTTTTTCGATATGGCGCAGGTATTGCATCATGGCAGCGAGGGATCCGAGCGTGTCTCCATCAGGATTTTTATGAGAGACGAGGAGGATCTTCCTTGCTGCATGGATGGCCTTGAAAATGTGAGTGGCTACCCTTTTTGGCATATATATTGGGAAACTAGGAATTCCCAGTTCTTTACTATAATACGTGAGCGAAGAAAGACAAGCATATGAATGTACATTATTTTGGGAAAAGTGTCAATAGCTTGTGAGGATACCAGAAAACATGATATTATTATCCCATATTTGTGTATCCGACCTGGTGTCCAGTACCCAGCCTCTAGTTTTCAAATTCATGTACCTCAAATCAATAGAACTCCATGGTTTTAAATCCTTTGCTGACAAGACAACGGTTGATTTTTTGCCGCCGTATAAAGAGAGACAAAGTATCACGGCAATCGTAGGACCAAATGGGAGTGGAAAGAGTAATATCTCTGATGCTATCCGTTGGGTGCTCGGTGAACAAAGTGTAAAGCAACTGCGAGGAAAAAAAACGGCTGATGTTATTTTTGCAGGATCTGCGACAAAAGGGCAGATGAGTGTGGCGAGTGTGAGTCTGCATTTTGACAATAGTGATCACAAGGCACCTATAGAGTACGAAGATCTTGTTATCACTCGAAAGTTGTATCGTTCTGGTGATAGTGAATATCTGATCAATGGTGCAACCGTTCGATTGATTGATCTTCAGATTCTTTTGGCAAAAGCACAATTTGCGCATGGATCATATAGTGTTATTGGACAAGGAACTATCGATCGAATGCTCCTCCAGTCTCCATTAGAACGCAAAGCATTTTTTGATGAAGCTGCAGGGATTAAAGAATTTCAAATTAAACGACATCAGTCATTTCTCAAACTTCGTAAAAGTAAAGAACATATCGAGCAGGCGTCATTGTTGTTGCACGAAATTACCCCGCGCCTAAAGTTGTTGTCTCGACAAGTAAAAAAACTTGAACAGCGAAAAGAAGTAGAAGCTGCGCTTCGAGAATTGCAGGAAGGATATTATCTCACGCTCGGTGGGCATTTTAGTTCGTCACTCGAAAAAGGACGAGCCGAATTGTTTTCTATTCAAAAAACATACGATGAACTGAGTGGATCTCTCAGTACGATCCAAACAGAGCTTGCAACGCTCGCACAAGGGGCTTCTCGCGAAGATGTTTTTGCAGCATTGCAACGTGCATACAATGATGCACAACAAAAAAAACATAGACTCGAACGAGAACGTGCAATTCTCTCGGGCCGTATGCAGACTGCGTATAGCCAAGCAGGGAAGCAGAATATTGGATGGCTGCAGCAAAAGCGTGATGAGGTAGATCAAAAAGTGATCAGTCTTTCAGAAGATATCGAACGGATACAAAAAGAGGAAGAAGAGTTTGAAACAAAACGAATGGGTGCTATCAAAAAGATGCAGGAGGTGACACTCGACATGCAAGAATTGCATCGAAAAAAGCAAGATCTGGAACGACTTCTTCGCGAAGCAGAAACACAAACATCGGTATTCCAGTACACAGGGCTTCGTGCGGTAGAAGCTATTTTGTCAGAGCGTCGACGTTTTGGTGGCGTACTCGGTGCGGTGGCGCAGCTTGCTCGTGTGCCTGCAGAGTATCAGCTTGCCCTCGACATTGCCGCGGGAGCACACCTCACATCGATTGTGGTAGAGGACGAACGCGTGGCAGAAAGTTGTATCCGTTATTTGCGCGAGAGTCGTCTCGGGTATGCAACATTTCTCCCACTGACAAAAATTCGTGGTAGACATATTTCACAAGATATAGAAGCATTGCTTGGCAAGAAAGGTGTGGTCGGGTTGGCGCTTGATATTGTGACGTATGACGAAAAATTTGAAGATATTTTTTCGTATGCACTCGGTGATACCTTGATTGTTGATGATATTGAAACAGCGCGTGAGATTGGTGTTGGTCGTGTGCGGATGGTCACGCTAGATGGAGATATCCTCGAAAAGAGTGGTAGTATGAAAGGTGGATTCCGAAAACAAAAGAGTACTGGTCTCAGCTTTTCTCAAGAATCAATGTATGGCTCACAGCACAATGAAGAAGCTATTAAAGAAGAATTGCTTGCTATTGATACTAAACTCACAGACCTCACAACTCTGCACAAGAATGCAGACGAAGCCCTGCGCACACTTGATACAGACATGGGAAAGCGTACCAATAAGCGTGAACTTCTTGAATCTCAAAAGCATGAAATAGACAAAGAAAAAGCAGGGTTTGAACAAGAACTTTCTCTGTCATCTATGAGTGAGGGAGATTATGACCAAGCCATGAAAACATTGCAAAAAGAGCGCGATACTATTGATAGCACACTGGCTGATGCTGATACGGCATTGACGCAAGCACAGAAAAAAATAGATGCATTCAATGAAGAAGAAGAAAAAAAGAGAAAGCGTGTATTTGCACTCCAAGATGAGATGCAAGGCCTTCAGACATCATTGAATGCTATTTCAGAACAGCGCAACATACTGCAAGTCGAGATTGCAAAACTTGAAACAAAGATGGAAGATCTGGAAGAAGAAATATATCATGAATTGCATCTCTCACTCGCCGAGGTTATCAATCGTGTGGAGTCTTCTCTGACTGTCGACAAGCTCGATGGTGTTCTCGCAGACATAGATAAATTGAAATATAAACTTTCTTTGATTGGTGGCATTGATCAGGAAGTGGTGGATGAATATGAAGAAACAAAAGCACGACATGGTGACTTGTCGATGCAGCTCGATGACATGACAAAAACGGCAAAGGATCTTGAAACATTGATTGCAGAGCTCGATGAAATGATGAGAAAAAAAAGAAAGAAAGCATTCAAACAAATTAAGGCAGAATTCAAACGGTATTTCACAACGCTCTTTGAAGGTGGGGAAGCGGATCTCATTGAAATATACGGGGAGGAAAAAACAGAAGAGGATGAAGAAGCGTTGCTTGCTGAGGATGATATTCTGGATGACGAGGATGACGCAAAAGCACGGCGGAAAAAGCGTGGCAAAGAAATTTTGCAGGGTATTGATGTCAAAGCAAATCCACCTGGCAAAAAAATAAAAAACATCCAGTCGCTTTCTGGAGGAGAGCGCACGATGGTATCGATTGCACTCGTGTGTGCAATTCTTCGCACAAATCCTTCACCATTTGTCTTCCTCGACGAAGTCGAAGCAGCCCTCGACGAAGCGAATACACTTCGTTTTACCAATATTCTACAAGAACTCGCAACAGCCTCACAGTTTATTCTGATCACACACAATCGTGTCAGTATGCATGCAGCGGACGCACTCTACGGAGTCACAATGGGAAATGATGGTATGAGTCGACTGTTGTCAGTAAAACTTGGGGAAGCGGAAAAAGTTGCAGAAGCATAATGTTTTCCACAGGCTGTTTTGACATATAGATACTGAGTTGGTATGGTTTATCTAGTATGAATTTCAATTCGTTCACAACAAAGAAGACAAAGAAGATCACGCTCCCAGCGGGATAACCTTTGTCATAGAAAAAAGTATCATTGACAATCCCGCTCGGCGGGATTTTTGTTTGCTGGATTCGGGGAGTGTGTGGTTCACATTTTTCGAATGTCAGCAAACAACGTTCGATCCCTAGGTAGCAGGGAAAGGAGGGGGAGCATGACCCAAAACAGGATTCATGTGTGTCACGAGAAAACTGGGTTGCGTGGTACCATCTCCGCCACGGATCTCAACGCCGATGGTACCATCTCGAACATCGCCTGGGTGACGGTGCCGTCGATCAAGTGCTGTGGTGGTTTTGCGTACGGCAATTGGAAGCGCATCGAGGAGGGGAGCTGATGCCCATGCCCATGCCTGGAGATTACTTCATTGGCTGGAGAACTGGTCTCCTCCGCGTTGTTTCAGTGGACGAAGGAGGGTACAGGTATCATAGCCCTAAAGGCTGTGAGGGGAGCTGTCTCTCTCTTCCTGGCACAGGCAAAGAACCGTTCTGGATCTCGTTGGGGGACGTTGTTCACGAGGTGAGTGGTGAGCGTCGCGGCATCACGTTCACTGTGATTACGCTCGACTTCGAGAATAACCAGATCGAGTGTACTTTCCTTGAGGGAGAGACAATCATCTTCGACAAGGCCGGTATGCAACTTCTCGCACGTGGTCCCGCCTCGGACGATGTTGCATCCTGAAGGTCAACCGACGCCGAACCAGCACCGCTCACACTAGCCGGCGTCCCTACGGGGATATGTCGACTGAGTGAGCGGTGCAGGGTTCCTTTTTAGAGGAGAATTGAAAAAATCGTCTTTTGAAAAGGAATGATAAAATAGGAGTGACAAGCGTGAGCTTGTCTTTAGCGGCGATAACGAGCTGATGCTCGTCATTCCCTTATTGAGTATGCTATTGACAAATAGTGCCATATCCCGTATACTCGCCACCATCACGAAATACCTTCTGGGAAACTAGAATTTTGCTCTTATTTTTTAATAAGCAATACCCAATAAACAATAAGCATATCTAAGCTTTTGTTTACTGCGTATCGTATTGCTTATTGTTCAATGTTTATTGATTATTGTTTATTGATTTATGTTAGCAATTCGACTCCAACGCGTTGGACGCACAAAGTCACCAAGTTACCGTTTGGTACTTTCTGAAAACGCTCGCGATACACAGGGACGTGCGCTTGAAATTCTCGGCAACTACAACCCTGTTGCAAATCCAAAAATTGTTTCACTCAAAACAGAACGTATCAAGCACTGGCTCGAACAAGGTGCTGGAGCGTCAGAAGCCGTACATAACTTGCTGATCCGCGAAGGTGTGATCACTGGTGAAAAAAAGAAAGCCGTAAGTATTTCCAAAAAGCGAGAAGGAAAGATTGAAGCTGGAAAAGCTGCTGCTGAAGAAGAAAAACAAAAAGCAGCTGAAGCAGCAAAAGCTGCAAAAGAAGCTGCTGATGCCGAAGCGATCGCTGCAAAGGAAGCAGCCGAAGCTGAAGCAAAGGCTGCTGCGGAAGCACCAGCTGAGGAAGTTGCTGCATCTGCAGAAGAAGCAGCCTCAACCGAGGAAGCTCCTGCAGAAGAAAAAAAGGAAGAAGCTCCAGCAGAAGTTGAAGAAAAGAAAGCAGAATAATCCTGTCGAAATAAAAATGAAGACACACCGTGAGGTGTGTCTTTTTGTTTTAAATGAGTGTTTGTATCATGGGTGAAGTCTATATCGGATGTTTTGTGTGTAAGAAAGAAGAATAAGATTGACAAAATTCACCCATCTGTATATACTTATCACACGATAGAACTGGCCCGAAATGCTCGGGAAATGTCGACAGTTCTTCACAAATTTACATTCTGAAACGAAATTTTATGGAACAAGATCAATCTTTTGTGGAGTACGTCGTCAAAGCTATTGTCAACAATCCTGACAAAGTGAAGGCGGAACGTACTGTAGACGAGCGTGGTGTTCTCATCACTCTCGACGTTGATCCTAGCGACATGGCATACGTCATTGGTCGCCAAGGACAAACAGCCCGATCAGTTCGAACACTCTTGAAGATCGTTGGTGCGAAGAATAACGCTCGCGTTAATCTAAAGATCAATGAACCAGAAGGTGGACGTGGACCTGCATATCGCAGTGCTACTCCAGCTGCTGCACCTGTAGCTGCGCCTGTAGCTACTCCAGTAGAGAGTGTCGAAGACGAAGATATCGATACGAGTGCTGTCGACGGGTTTACCCTCTAGACACATACAAAAAACTCCTCGCTCCGGTGAGGAGTTTTTTTATACTAGCGTTCGGGAAACCTCTTGACGAAATAGGAAAAGTCTTATATACTCTGACTCACGTTTAAAGAGGGCGATTAGCTTCACGTAAAGCTCACTTCGTTCGCCACGTGACAGGCAGTATATATCTACTACGGGAGAGTACGGCTTGCCACGTGATGACCGAAGGTCATTTTTACGGGGCGATTAGCTCAGATGGTTAGAGCGCTACACTGATAATGTAGAGGTCCCAGGTTCGATTCCTGGATCGCCCACGAAAAGCAGCGCAACTGCTTGGAGTATCATGTGACAACGAAGTGAATGGTATGTGACATTGTGCATTCGATTAATAATGGCGCTGCCTCGTGGCGCACCAATTTTATTCCAGAATGTTAGCTTAGTCAGCCACCTGCCGTTGTACTGCGAGAACAAATAGTGTACAAGAGACCATATAGCTCAGTTGGTTAGAGCGCTACATTGACATTGTAGAGGTCCGTGGTTCGAATCCACGTATGGTCACAAAGATGTTATCAATTTGATAATAGCCTCTCATAATGAATCGTTCGTGGTTCTGCGCCCTAGGCGCATCCGCCTCGGGCGGAGAATCCACGTATGGTCACCAAAAGACAGCCGTTTTATGGGCTGTCTTTATATCTTGCAATTTTCTTTTTTTTTGGTATACTGGTCATGTTATTTGCAATCTTCACATCCTATGGAAGACACACAATCCCCAGAACAGCCAGAAGAACAGGAAGGGGTAGAAGACGTTCATACAGAAACAACGTTGCTTGGAAAAGTTGGGCTATTTTTTTTGGAATTGGTAAAGATCGTTGTCTTGGCAGCAATTACGATTGTCGCCGTGCGTTATTTCCTCTTCAAGCCGTTTTATGTGAAAGGGGAGTCCATGTCACCGACATTTTATGAAAATGAATATTTGATTGTCGATGAACTGAGTTATCGTCTCAGAGATCCCCATCGAGGTGAAGTAATTGTCTTTCGTTCTCCCACGTCACCAGAAGATTTTTATCTCAAGCGTGTTATTGGATTGCCAGGAGAGCGGGTACGCGTTGAAAATGGCAATGTGACTGTGTGCCAAGTAGAATGTACTGTCCTTTCAGAATCGTATCTCAACGGTATAAAAACAGATGGAGATGTTGCGTTTACGCTTGGTGACGATCAGTATATGGTGATGGGAGACAATCGTGGAGCAAGTTACGATTCACGACGATTTGGTCCTATTAGCAAAGAATCTATTCAGGGGCGAACACTGTTGCGTGGGTGGCCACTGACACGTGTGAGTTATTTTGGCAACAGTCATCTTCCAGAATATAACCTCTAATATTTTACGCAACACGTACGATATATCCACCAGAACAAAGAATGAAGGATTGGTTTGTCACTCATTCACTGGATGAGACATGCTTCACGAATAATCCAATTTCCTAATTACCAAATTACCACTCTGCTATGCCATCAAAAAAAACATCTTCAGCAAAAAAGTCCGCCCGAGGCGGATCTGCCTTGGGCGGAAAAAAAAGTGTTCTAAAGAAAATAAAGAATGCTGTTGCAAAAAAGAAACCTGCAAAAAAAGTTGTAGCGAAGAAAAAAGCGACAAAAGCAACGCCCGTTGCAAAAAAGAAATCTGTTGCAACATCTCCTGCAAAAGGAAAGAAGCCTGTTGCAAAAAAGAAACCTGTAGTGCAAAAAAGTGCTCCAGTAAAAACAATCGCTCCGGCAAAACAAGTACATCAGCATAGCGGAGAAAAGAAACCAAAAAAAGAAAAAATAAAACAAATACAACCACTTAGAGGAATGCGTGATTTGCATCCAAAAGATGCAAAATTTTGGCGAAGTGTGTATCGTGCTGCAGAACAAATGGCAGAAGCATATAACTTCCAATACATGGAGGTGCCTGTGCTAGAGGACGCAAAGCTCTTTACTCGTTCTATTGGAAAGGGAACGGATGTGGTAGACAAAGAAATGTACGTATTTGGTGACAAAGATGGCAATGATATCGGTCTTCGCCCTGAGTTTACCGCAGGATTTGCACGCGCATACATCACCCATGGCATGCAGAGTGATCCACAGCCTATCAAAGTCTGGACAAGCGGATCCCTTTTTCGTCATGACAGACCACAGGCTGGACGGTATCGAGAGTTCCGTCAATTTGATTGTGAAACCATGGGAACACGCGATGCAGCAGTGGATGCCGAGCTTATCACCGTTGCCTACAATTTTTTGAAAGATCTTGGGCTCGAGACTACGGTTCGTATCAATAGCATTGGGTCTCCAGAAGATCGAGCAAATTACGTGATTGAACTCACAGCGTATTTGCGTTCAAAGCGTAGCTACTTGTCAGAACTTTCAAAAAAACGCATTGCAAAAAATCCATTGCGTATTCTTGATTCAAAAGATCCTCAGGATAGGGAAGTCATCGAAGAAGCGCCACAGATTATTGATTGGCTCAGCGAGGATTCAAAAAAATTTTTCATGCGTGTACTCGAATATCTGGATCATCTCAATATCCCATATATTCTCGACGCAACACTCGTGCGTGGTCTCGACTATTATACAGACACCGTATTTGAGCTGTTTCGTTCAGATACCGAAGAGGGAAATCAATCAGCACTTGGTGGGGGAGGACGATATGATCGTCTCATCGAACAGCTTGGTGGCCCTCAGACACCGGCAGCCGGATTTGCAATCGGTCTCGATCGAGTGGTACTCGCATTGAAAGATATCAGAAACAATCCAAAAGCACTTCGTCATGCACCAAAAAAATCACCTGTGTATTTTGCACAGCTTGGTGATCAGGCACGACAGCATGCACTTCGTTTGATCGAAGATTTGCGACAGGAAAATATTATTACCTATCACAACCTTGGCAAGTCATCACTCAAGTCTCAGCTGGAACAAGCACACGAAATTGGTGTGACACATACGCTCATTCTCGGACAAAAAGAAGTCCAAGATGGTACCATCATTATCCGTGATATGGAATCTGGTATTCAGGAGATTATTGATCAGGGGAAGATTGTGAGAGAAGTGATGAAGTTGTTGAAGTAAAAAAGCAAATAGAAAAAGACCTCACATATTGCGAGGTCTTTTTTTGTAAATACGGCAAAGTTTGAATTTTTGGCTACTCAACCTTAGGTTAATATAAGACTTAATGGACAAAACGGGAGGCTAAAAAGTGGGAAATATGGCATAGTGTAGATAAAAAACAAGTAAAAACTATGAACAATCATAA
>PFLZ01000061.1 GCA_002784795.1 Candidatus Magasanikbacteria bacterium CG_4_10_14_0_8_um_filter_42_12 | reverse complement strand
TCACGCCCCAGAGGGGCGGGGAATTAGACCCAGGAGAGATTAAAACATCAAGACCTTATGTTTGATTGCTTCTTTGTAAATATAGTATCTTCGGAGGAGGAGATATATTGGCCATTTTATAAAAAAGATTTTGAGATTTCTTTTTCCATGCATGATATACCTGATGAGTAATAACGGGATGAAGATCGGTGCGAGGAGCAAATATACATAATCTTTGATGTGTACAATCAGAGTATATGTGACTGGAGGACCAAAAAAAAGATAGTGCTTTGGATATTTTTTCTTTAACATTGGCCAGACAGAAGCATTCCTAGCAGATCTCAATAATGATGCTGGGGTCCAATCCATCGCCTGGTGATAGACGATTGCATCAGGAGTACGAGTATATGAAAAATTGTTACGTACCACACGAATTGCCATTTCTGAATCTTCATTATTGTATTGAAAGTAAAAATCATCAAAACCACCACACGCCTCAAACACTTTTTTTCGATAGGCAATATTACAGCCCATTGGCCAGTGTGCGTTTGGATTGGAGACCAGACGTTCTGGAAAATACCCTTTGTAGTGTTTACTGATATAAAAGGTCTGCCCAATAACGAATCCTATATTGGTACGAGAAAAACCTTTCGATAGTTCTGAAAGCCATTGTTTGTCTACTTCACAATCATCATCGGTAAAAGCAATAATGTCAAAATTGGCATGGGCTATGCCAGTATTTCTGGATGCACTCAATCCTTGATTTGATGGGTTGTGAATGACAGTGATTTTTTCATCTTCTACCGTATCCAAAAATTGTTTGGTGCCATCGATTGATCCATCATTTACAATAATAATTTCGTATGTGGGAAATTGTATGTTTCGCAAAGCGGTAATGCACTTTTTGAGATACTCTAGTCTATTGTATGTGCACACGACAATTGAAAATTTGTTTGTATCCATAGATGAGAAGAGGGGCTATTTCAGTTAACTATTACTATACGAACTTCAACAAAACTATAATCTCAGTTTAGTCTGCAGAGAACCAGAAGTCAATCAGATATTTGTTGCTTTTTACGAAGGGAACACCCCCTTGATAACTCTCCATTGATATCGTATATTCTTTCCTTGTCAAGGGTACATTGGCGAGTTAGTACTGCCGGACTAGATTTTTTTTTATAAAAAAATATCGGCATTACTACCGATATATATCGTGATCACCGATGGTGAGGAATTCTACATCACCATTTTGTGTGTATCTACAGACAATTCTATATTGATAATTTATAGAAAAGCTCCAACGGTTTTTTAAATTTCCTTTCAATTTGTGTAGCTTCAAAAACGGATGGTTGGGGTCTTCTGTAAAGAGAGAAATTTTTTCTTTTGCTTCTTCCCTTAATTCTGGAGGCAATCGTTTGTACTTTCGTACAAACGTTGGTGCATAGATGATCTTCATAGACGCGCCGCCAATTCGTCAAGATCGCCACTCAAACCATTTCCCATAGCCAATTCCTGCTCAGCTTGGAGAACTTCCCGAATAGCTTGCTCTTCTGCAAAAAATTCAATAGCTTTCCGAGCCACGTCTGCCTTATTTGCACCTACTCCAGATTCGAGAAGCTGGTCTATTTTTTTCATGAGTTCAGCTGAAAGAGGGACAGAAAGAGTTGCCATAAAAGTAGTATTATATCTTCATATGAAATTATCATATCACGAAGAATGGAAGTTGTCAAGCCATGGGCGCGGGTGACTTGACAACCCCCCCACATATATAGTATATTCCTCCCACTACACAAGTTTCCTTGTGAGTGCAGTACCCCTCCCGCTTTCGCTACCCGGGAACGCTCAAAACCGAGCGTGGGGGAAGTTCCTCTCTTTCTTCGGAAGGAGAGGAAGCGCTCGAGGCAGTTGTTTTACTATAACTGGCTTGAGAAAAGCCTTTTTTTTATTAATTTCCTTACGGATAACGGATAATGCTGATGTACGGATGCTTGCTTTGCAAGTTCGGTATACATGGCATGTCCAT
>PFLZ01000075.1 GCA_002784795.1 Candidatus Magasanikbacteria bacterium CG_4_10_14_0_8_um_filter_42_12 | reverse complement strand
TGTGGCTTTTGTGTATATACTTACTCATGGATCTATTGTATCACGCCCCAGAGGGGCGGGGAATTAGACCCAGGAGAGATTAAATGACCCGCTCATGAAGCGGGTCTTTTATGTCGTTATCATAAAAAATTTGTTAAGATAAACTAGAATTTTTTAAGTATTATTATATAGATGTATGGAAAATTTTTTGATATCTTTAATTGCTTCATTAATTGCGGTTTTAATCGCTATATGGATTGAAAGGTTGAGAATGCCAAAACTGATAATTAGGGCTTCTGAATCAGCTAATTCTGACAATACATACAGAGAACCAAATCCACGTGCGAATGAAAGATGGAAATTTTTTAGAGTAGAAGTAGAAAACAAAAAATTTCCTAAACTCTTATCATGGATTCCCAGACAAACAGCAGAAAATTGCAGAGGTAAAATTGAGATATATAAAAAAGATGAAAACTCACCAATTTTCGTATATGAGGGGAGGTGGTCTTCCACACCAGAAATTCCACACATACCGCATGAAGCAATCGTAAAACTCCAACACCCAGATCCAGTAACACTTCCTGTTGGAGAAAAAGAAATCATGGATGTATTTACCAAGTCAGAAACGGATGAAGCAGCATATGGATGGAATAACGAATCTTACTTTCACAATTGGCGCAACAATTCGTACACTTTAGTGCCAGGGGAATACACCGCTAAAGTGAAAATAAGTACGCAAAATGGTATTTCTTTCGATCAAAAATTTCAAATTGGAATCAGAAAAAAAATTGAAGACACTTTTATAAAAGAATGATATACTTACAACATTCTGAATTCAACATTCCACATTCTACATTCCTATATGTCCGACCCAATCCATCATATCCACAAACGAAAACGGGTACACGCAAAAGCGTCACTCAAGAAAAAGTATCAACCATATCCACACCCAAAAGCATTTGTCTCCATGATGGATCATGCTGTCTATGGCGTCAGTATTCTCGCCCCTATCGCAGGCAGTACACAGGCGATCAAAATATGGGTAGAACAAACAGCTGCCGGTGTATCACTGACGATGTTTGCTTTTAGCGTCATAGCAAATATTTTTCTCCTCACATACGGTGTTATTCACAAAGCCATCCCAATTGTCATCATGTATAGCCTTTGGTTTATTGTGAATACGTCCATTGTTGCGGGTATTCTCATGTATGGATAATCCTTTTGTCATCTTTGCTCTCGAAGTATTGAAAGTCACCGGCATACAGCTTCTTGGTGTATTTGGTATCTTTTTCTTTTTGGGATTTTTGCTCTCACTGTTTCAGACATGGACAAACAACAATTACATGCGCGCCTTTGGGTGGAAAGGAATTCTCTGGACCGCGTGGCTGGGCACACCATTTCACGAACTTGGCCATTATTTGTTTGCAAAACTCTTTCGTCACAATATTGAAGAAGTAGCCCTTTTTGAACCAAACTCGGAAACAGGAGGACTTGGGCACGTAGAACATAGCTATAAAAAATCAAGCATCTATCAAACGCTAGGAAACTTTTTTATTGGCGCTGCACCGATGATATTTGGGGTTGGGATTCTTACCATGCTCATGTATTTTATCTTGCCAAATGGCAAAGATATCATCGCACTCCTGGTCGGTGCAAAGGATTCTACCACATCTCTTTTGCAGGCAATGCCTGACGTATTCTTGATGATTTTTTCAAAATCAAACATGTCATCTTGGTACTTTTGGCTGTTTCTGTATATTTCTTTTGCTATCAGTGCGCACATCGCACCAAGCAAATATGATCGCAAGGGTATGTGGTCAGGATTTTTTTGGATTGTGATTATTGTCCTGTTGGTGAATATCACGGCTATACTGCTCCGATTTGATATCACAGCATATATTCTTCATTCTGCCAGCTATCTGAATGTCTTTGTCGCTATTACACTCTATGCACTGGTCATGAGTATCCTCCACTACCTTTTTACCCTCCTCATCATCACACCTATCCGTCTCATGACGCATCGCCATGATGATGCATTGCGATAATACTATGCTCAACGAAAAAATTGCACAGATACAATCACTTCTCAAAAAACAAAATCTTGATTATCTGATTATTGGAAATTTTGGTCATCAAGTACGTGATGATCTCCTCTATTATCTCTTACTCGAACATCTCGAACTAGGTGTCATGATCATTCCAAAAAAAGGAACGCCAATACTGCACAGTATTTCTTTTGAAACTGAACAATTGCAAAAGGCATATCCTGCACTAAAAGTCGTACCGATCAGCTCAGAACTCTACGTCCTACCAAAAGATCATGAAAAAAAACGTATTGCCTACCGCCCATCATCCATGCCAAAAAAATATGTGCAACGCCGTTTTGTAGCATTTTGTGACGAAGAAACTGTCATGGCAATAAAAGCACCAAAGGAAATTGCGTTCTTAAAAAAGGCGGCACAGATCACTGACACAATTTTTTCTAATGTCGTCACACATTGGAAACAATTCAAGACAGAGCAGGATGTTGCAACATATATTGTGATGAAAACAATCGAGCTTGGCGCTGAACCATCATTTCCACCTATTGTCGCGAGTGGGAGACGTGCCGCCAATCCGCATCACCATCCAGAAGCAAAAGCACTGTTAAAAGGATTTTGTGTGATAGATATGGGTATCAGATATCAGGGATACTGTTCTGACATGACGAGAACAATATATATTGGCAAACCATCAAAAAAAGAAGGAGAGATATATGACCATCTACGACGCGTGCAAGAAGAAGCTATCGAAGAATGCCTTATTGGAAAAAAAATATCTGATATCGCAAAAAACTGTCGTACGAGACTTGGTGAAGAGTGGAATAGACACTTCACGCATGCACTTGGACACGGACTTGGGACGCAAGTACACGAATGGCCACGTGTATCAACAAGTGTGCAAGAACCATTGCAAGAGAACATGTACATCACGATAGAGCCAGGCGTGTATCCACCTGGAAAATTCGGAATACGTATTGAGGATGATGTGCTGATTACAAAACATGGACCAGTGGTGCTGACGAAGACAAGTAAGAAATTGATCATAGTATAGCGCTTATAATAGAACACAGATTACCAGAATTTCCATGATGTACCAGGATCGTTTTGAGTGAAATCCTGGATTGTTCTGATGATCCAGGTAATCTGCGTTCTATCCACATAAAAAAACTCGAGCAACTGCCCGAGTTTTTTGTGTACATTGTACGAAAGACTATAGTGAAAGCGACTGTGCTATAGCTTGAAAATCTCCTCGAATTTCTATATTTGCTTCATCCATGTACCATCCAGTACCAAGCAACACATATCCATCAAATGACACAGCCACAGCATCTGCAGCACCGAGCCCTTCCCAAGTGTAGCCATATGCTTGCCGTCCATCGATCGTCATATCGAGAAGTTGTGTTTCTTCAGAAACATTGGATGCCTTTGTATTCACTGACAACCAATCAACGAGCGGAAGATTTTCTGTATTGGTATAGAGCTGAAAACTTATTGTAGGTCCGCCCTCGAGTGAGTCTGCGTACAGCTCTCTATCAGAGTCACGCATGAGGACAATTTGTTCCTTATATGTTTCATCTATATCCGTGTTCAGACTGAGCACCTTATACTTCGTTGGATAGATAAAAGAATAGTCATATTTTGCACTTGTATATTTTTTTGTGGTTGCGTCAGCAATCGCGTTCATTTTGTCTTCTTCTGCTTGCTGTTTTGCTGTATCAATACCAACTTCTATCTCTCCAATTTTATTGGAAAGTTTTGATTCGAGCGTAGAAAGTTTTGAGACAACAGAGTCTGTCTGCTTTTTTTGATACGCATATACGCCTGCTACCGCGATGAGGAGTATGATAATAATGAACAATGTCGCTCCCCCACTGCCATGTTTTTTTGTAGATGTTGAAGAACTATTGTTCATTGGAGCAACAGGAGCAGGCGTTTCTTTTACCTCAACAGGAGCAGGAGTCTGTTTTGCTCGTGCTTTTTTCCCGCCCAAGGCAGATCCGCCTTGGGCGGACTTTTTTGGCTTTTCTGCAGCCATTGTGTCTTTTTTCTTTTTTTTTGGAGGCATAATGGAATATTTAAGAACAATTTGTTAACATCTGCTCTAATCTGTTAAATCTGCTGTAAAATAACAGCAGATTTAACAGATTTTAACAAATACAAATAGATTTTTGTTAAAACATTACTTTCAGTATACATTTATTGGCGAAACTGTTCAACCGTCGCAGAAATTCTTGCGGCTTCTCTTTCTACCACAGCGCCATCGTATTCTCCTGCATGTGCAGACACACTTTTGTACACTGGCGCTTTTTGGTCCAGATGCACATTGATCTGAAATCCATCGTCGAGTACATCGATATATGCATGAAACCGTGGATACGGAACACCACGCAACAATTTTACATAGCTTCGTTGTCCTTTTTTATTTACTATTTCGCCATAGCCACATCGTTGCATGATCATGCGTGGATGTTGTGCATATTGTCCTATGCATGGAATTTTCATAATGTATTTATGCCTATTACTTCTGAAATATGAGTATAGCCGTCTTGCTTGAGTAGTCGAACGAGATCTCTATTGATTTCAGAAATAAGCTGAGGTCCTTCGTAAATCATTCCTGTGATCAACTGCACCAGTGTAGCACCTTTTCGTATCTTTCGGTATGCATCCTCTCCAGAAAAAATACCACCACACCCTATAATCACTTTTTTCTTGCCAACTTTTTTATAGATATTTGCAATCATATCATCAGAAAGAGATGCAACAGATTTACCACTCAAACCTCCTTTTTCGCCTGCTTCTTTTTTCAAATTGGTACAAATAAATCCGTCGATATTGTATGTGTTGCTTAATTCAATAATCTGATCGAGCTGTTCATGCGTGAGATCTGCAGCGAGCTTTAAAAACGTTGGTTTGTGAATCTTCAATTCTCTATATGCCTTCAGAAGTAATTCAAGTCGCGCTGGATCAGAAAATGCCTCTCCGCCAAATGCATTTGGGCAGCTGGTATTGATCGTGATGTAGTCTCCAATATCTCGAAACGCTTCCGCTGCTTTCATATAATCCGCAATCCCCTGTTCTGTTTCAACAGTCGCAGGCGAATTTGTCTTTGCAATACTCACGCCAACTGGAAAGGTAAACGTTTTTCCTTTCAATCTTGCCGAAATAGCCTCGGCCCCATCGTTTTTCAATCCATAATAGACACGAAGACTTTTTTCTTCTGGAATTCTCCAAAGACGTGGTTTTGCATTCCCGACACACGCCCCCCCTGTTACAGATCCTACTTCTGCATAGCCAAATCCAATTGTTGGCAAAATATCGAGAATATCTGCATTTTTATCAAAACCTGCCGCGAGTCCTATAGGGTTTTGAAAAGTAATGCCACATACGGTTTGTCGTAAAGAATCATCCTGGTGTCCAAAACAAACACGAAAAAAAGATTTCACAAGCACACTTTTTCCAAGTGTTTTTCCAAGTGTTAAGGCTGTATCATGCACGTCTTCTGGATCACGTCGAAAAAGAAATGGTTTTGCAATATATTTGTAAGTATAGTGAACGATTTGATCTATTGGGAACATAAGGTTACTTTACACGTCATTCCGAGTGGAGCGCAGCGAAATCGAGGAATCTCGTCTTAGCATCGAGATCTCTCGACTCACTTCGTTCGCTCGAGATGACGTATCAATTTCAATTTAATCAATCCTTAAAATATGAATCACCTCTTACAAAATGACAAGAATACCCACCAGGATTTTTTTGCAGATAATCTTGATGATATGTTTCTGCCGGATAGAATGCCTTGAAGGGTTCGAGTGTCGTCACGACAAATTTATCCCAACGCTTTGATGCATTCACGAGATCGATGAACTCTTCTGCTTCTCGCTTTTCTTCATCATTCTGAAAAAAAATCGCAGACCGATACGAAGATCCGATATCATTGCCTTGTTGATTTTTTGTGGTCGGGTCATGCACACGAAAAAAGAAATCAAGGATATTTTTGAATGATGTCTTTTCTCCGTCGTATGAAATTTCCAATGCTTCGGCATGTCCTGGGTGATATTCATACGTAGGATCATCGTTTTCTCCTCCTGTGTAGCCTACTTGCGTATCTACAACGCCAGGCTGAATTCGGAACAGTTCTTCCATCCCCCAAAAGCATCCGCCTGCGAGATATGCTTTTTTTATATGTGACATATGTTTTTTTCAGAAAACCACGATGTCAGTGTACAGGTCAAAGTGACATATGTAAATATTCCTTGGCAAAGAGAGCAAATTTATCTACATTGGTACTCACCATAGGAGGAAATGTGACGTACGACCACGCGACCATACGCGACCACGTGATAAAAACGCTTCAGCGCTGCAACTCCCCAGAGTTTGCGGCACAGCAGTTGATGCGCATAGTGACAGAAGGAATTCCATTCGGTGTTGTCTTCCAGGAAAAACCTTCCACCCAATACTCGGATGACAACACAACACGTCGGGCGCGCTTTGTTCTCGGACGGGGGTTGGAGGATCCCAATCCGATCAGGATCGATGAGACGGTCAGCATGACCTAATCTCAACGTATACATCACGACCCGCCGTGTTCTTCGGAGCACGGCGGACTTTCAACACTTGTAACGTAATGGACAAAAATACAAAAAACTATTTATTTTTCAAAATAGCTTCGATTGTTTCGAATATGGGCGGATTGGTTACTCCCTCAGGTATAACTGGATCGGAATCTTCTGGCCTCAGACCCATTATTTCTGGATCCAGCGGACCTATTTCCCAAGCATTCTTGTTTACGAATGTTCTTTTAATGATACCGTGGTCAAAAAATACCTTAGGCGGGAACGTTTTTTTATCTTTTATAAAAGATGGTGCGATAAGGTAGTAACCCCATCGTTCGTAACCATCAATAAATCCATTGAGATTATTCAGTGTTTGAGGAGTCATAGTATGGGTTCTTCCTGCGTTTAGAATCAGCTTTCCTTTGAAGTCCTTAGGATCGCCCAAGTTGGTTGAGATAACGAATTTATACCAAAGCGGGTTAGCTTTAGTGAAGCCCATTATCGTCGCCACACGTATGATTTCATCCTTATCTTCTCTTCCGAATCGATCAGTCCAATTACGGAAAATGGCTTTTGCTTTTTCTTCATTGGTAAACATCACAGCAAGCACTGGGGGTCGTTCTGGCATGACAAGATAGGCAATGCCCTCCCAGCCAGCTTCATTCCAAAGATGCTCTTCAATAATTGAGACATTTTCCATTTGATCATGCCGCACCGCATTCCTGTTTCTTTTTTCTTTTTCCTCTTCTTCGTCATCTCTTGGATTTGCAAGTAACTCGGGTTTTAGTTTCCCAGATTCCGCCTCATTGTATTCGTATCTTTTGTTTCCCTCTGGCATCCAATCCTTGATGTCTCTCTTTGGTTTGTAGCCCAAAACGTTACCCTGCACGACAAGTGGTGATGAGAATGTGAATGCACGGACCCCGACATCTTCGTCACGGAAAAGTTTCTCAAGATCTGTATGGGCATCTCTGAAAGATATTGAGTGTCCAATGATGTCTACCACGGCTTTAAACACGTCTGAGTGAATGGTTTCTTGTTCGGAACGCTTCAATGAGTGTGGATTGAAATCGCCACAGGTTATATCAAAAGCGATCGACCCGTATTTCTTTATCAAATGAAAAACCTTAATACCCAGCGAACTATCTCTGGTAATCGTTATTTTCACGACGCTCTTATTTCCGTAAGAGTTCATCTCCATCGTAGTTGCCAAAAATCCTTCCAGTGAAGCAAGGGTATATTCTCCGATTTCGATATTCGGGCTCTGATTTTCAGTTTCAACAATGAATGTTGTTCCTAATATGACCGATTTCAAAGTAACCCTTTCGCCAGAATAGAACGCTGGCTCTTGAGACAAATCTTTTTGAGATGGCTGAGTCATGTAGGAGTCAAAGAACTCTTCAAGTTCCATGTCTGCCATTTTTTCAGGCATTATTTCTAGGAGAATCTTCTTTCCGCCCAATCGATAGATTAATCCGTAAGCCGCAAAATCAAGGTCCATACTCAACAACGAGTCTGGTAAAAGTTCTACATCAGGGAGAGCAAAATCTGGAGTCTTTATCAAAAGAAGACCTAGCTGAGCACCGTAGTGTATGTCGTCATGAAGGAGTTTTTCTTTTTCCTCCTTACTGTTAAGAAACTGGTAATTCATTCCGTGATTCAGCCTGTGCCAATCGAGAGAATAACCAACTCTTCCCAAGCGAAGCTCAAGCAATCTCAGCCGAGCGTAAGATAGTAGTTGTAGTTTGTTTATTTCTCCCGCGCTATGAAAGTCCATGGTTGCATAAGAAGCAGCGTGTAACATCGCCGCTCTCGCCGCCCAAAGTAATCCGACCGCTTCGTAAGCAAAAGATAGTTGAGCAAGGGCTATGATTAAACCATCTCTTTCTTCCTCTTTATAAAGAGGCACCAATGTTTTACCCAAGCAAGCGATTGCTTTGTAAAATCTCTTTCCCTCAATGTGCTGTGCGGTACGTTCCAAAAGAACATGCGCTGTCTCTGCTGAGCTTTTTCTCTCCGAGATAACATCAACCAGTTTGTCCTGAAGTTCTTCAAACGCAGTGTTCCCAGTGTAGAAATCGTTCATATCACCAGTCAACTTGTAGATCATCTCAAGGGGAAATCCTAGCAAGCCCTTTGAACGATCAACAATATCTTTAAGGTTGTCGAAAATGGCACTCATCGCTTCTTGATTATCTCTCGCATCAGGCATCTCCAGTATCTGTAGCATGTATTCTGCTTGAAGTGATGCACTTGGCCTTGATTCATCGTCTTTAAATACCCGAAGCTTGTCCTGTACTATTTTCTTTTTTGCATCTGCGTAACTAATCTCCACTTTATCGGTGATTACAGCAATAGTTCTCAAAAGACTCAACAGATTACTCAGTCTTTCAACCGCAAATATGTTCACGGTACCGTCATTTAAAGATTCGATCTCTTGGTAGTTGTTGATCAAAATATCGTAATCGTTGTACCAAAAATACAGAGTCCATATCTCTTGGTACTTTGCAGTAAAGACCTGCTCAGAAGAACCGTATTTCTCTGCCAGTCTTTTTGCGCGCACGAACAAGCCCTCCACCTCGGTTTTGGGTTTATTCATTTTGGCAGCAACGATTGCTATCGAAATGGAGTCGTCTACCGTCGCAAAGTTCACCCTATCTTCTTGCACGGCCTCTTCGATGCTTTTGTTGAGTTTTTCAAATGAAACCTGCCGATCTGTATCTTTCGGTCCAATCTTTACAACCTCCTTGTATGAAGGATCTATTTTGAGTTCTTCGATAGCCAGATCTTGTCGTTTATTTCCAAAGACTTTATCGATTATCCAAGTGCGATCATGTATCACAACCTGAATGCCATATTGTTTACTCAGATCATCTTCAACTTTAGCCCGCTGATCTGCCTTGATAAACTGACTGGTTACGAAAAATATTTTCGTATAGCTCCTGTATGTCTCAATCATTTTCTTTACGTCTCCTTTTACTTTTGTTTTCCAGTTTACAGTAGTACTAAAAGCGAAGCCCCAACGTTCATTGGATGCTTTTTCAACTCCGAAATAGTAGGTGTCTTTGATAGCCTCTGATATTGGGGTTGTTTCTGTGTCTACTTTACCGTCACCACCACCGACAGGACCAGTTTGTTTTCTTAGGTTTGGCTGAATCTCAAGCTGGCAAAGTTTTCGTGCGAACTCTTCAAAATCGTACTCCTGTTTTCTTGTCGAGAGGGTGTACAAGTGATATTCCAGCTTCGAACTGTCTAGTTGCGATTCTTTTACCACTTGCGTATCGGAAAAACTGCCAGGTCGGCGTTGTTCCATAAAGCTTCTTGGGGAAAAGTCTTTATTTTGATGATCCATAATCCTTGCCTGTTATCATTTTCCAGACTTCGTCCGATTATCTTGTTTGCACAACATCTGACAATTTTCAACTATCGTTTGGATTCGAGAATTTTTATGCGGAGAGGACAGGATTCGAACCTGCGATACGGTTTCCCGTATGCTACCTTTCCAAGGTAGTACTATCGACCACTCAGTCACCTCTCCA
>PFLZ01000082.1 GCA_002784795.1 Candidatus Magasanikbacteria bacterium CG_4_10_14_0_8_um_filter_42_12 | reverse complement strand
AATATCTTCTTCAATACCTTGTTCGAGCAAATGTGCACTTGTGGCTTCTTCGATAGCAGTCACCATTGATACACGTGCCTTTCGTCCAGCTTTTACAGAATCAAACATCATGGTGTCAGCAACAGATGCAAGAAATGCCTCTGCTTTCTTTTTTGCAGCGACCATATCTGTAGCTTCTTCTGCATCAGCAGACGGATATACTTTTTCTTGTCCAATCTCTGATTGGACTTGTTTGATAAGATCAATAACAGGTTGCAATTCTTTGCATCCCCATTTCATTGCATCAACAAATTCGGTATCACCGATTTCTGTTGATCCCGCTTCTACCATGACCAATTTTTCAGGTGATCCTGCGACGATCATATCGAGATCTCCTTCTGTGATCATTTCGTCAGTTGGATTGAGAATCAGTTCTCCATCTTTGCGACCAACGACTGCTCCACCGATAGGCCCATTCCATGGAATGTTTGACATCGCAAGCGCTGTTGACGCAGCAATAAGTCCTACCGCTTGTGTTTCTGCTGTGCCATCAATAGAAAGTGGCGTGAGGATTACTTGGATTTCATTTCGCATCGTGTCATCAAAGAGCGGTCTGATAGATCGATCAATAATACGACCAGAAAGAACAACCCAATCACTTGGTCGTCCTTCACGTTTCATGAAACGTGATCCTTTGATTTTTCCTGCTGCAGACAGTTTTTCTTGAAACTCTACAGAGAGTGGAAAAAAGTCCATGTCGCTTTTTCGACTCGACATGATGGCCGTAGCCAATATCATCGTGTCGCCATAGCGAACCGTACAGCTTGCATTCGCTTGGAGTGCAAGTTTGCCAACCTCAATAGTCAGCGTGCGGCCACCCCACTCGGTGGACCATTGTTTTACATCGAGCATAGATCAGCTAGATTTAGATACTGACCTGGAGAAGATAGATCTTTACCGTGCATCCATATGGTGCACTGGCTTGAGACCTAGATTTCTCAAGATCAGCGTAATGAGTAATCAGTACCAAGTACTAAGTAGTAAGTAACGTGCACGCGTAATACATATTCCTTGTTACTTAGTCCTTGCTACTTTTTTGTTTGTCAAAAAATAGTTTTTTGTGGCTCACGTCTACGAAGCGCGACGTTTCTTCGCAGCCGTGCGATCTGGAATCGTAAACTTTGCTTGGGCGTGCGACAGATCGATAAAATCATCTGCGCTATCAATAAGCCACCCGGAGGTGGTCTCACCAAACGCCACGACTTCGACTTGCTTTCCAGAACTTTTTTGCAAATATTCTACCAGTGGGACATAATCTCCGTCGCCAGATACAATAATGACAGCATCGAGACTCGGTGCAAGACGAATCGCATCAACGGTCAATCCTACATCCCAATCTGCTTTTTTGTTGCCAGAGCTAAAAATCTGCAAATCCTTTTCACGCGTTTCGATACCCAGATTGTAGAGCGCTTCAAAGAATGGTTGCTCGTCTTGAGATTCAGTACGAACAACGTATGCAATCGCACGAATCAATTTTCTACCAGCAACGGCTTCTTTCACGATGTTCCCAAAATTTACTTTCTTGCCAAACAAATTTTTGGCAGAGTAGTACATATTTTGCACATCAATAAACACCCCGACACGTTGCTCGGGGTGTTTCAGAGGATTTTTATTTTGCTGAGGTTTTGGATTCATCTGCTGTTTCTACGGTTTCTTCCTTTTTTGAAGGCTTTACAAGTTTTTTGGCTTGCTTGAGTTTCAAATCAATGACCAATGCTTCCCAAGCTTTTACGTCTTCTTTTTTCAAATAACGAAGGAGTCGTCGTCGTTCTCCAACTTTACGGAGAAGTCCTCGGCGTGAGGAATGATCCTTATGATGTTTTTTCAAATGACCAACCAATTCGTCGATCTCTGTCGTCAAGATAGCGATTTGTACTTGACTTGATCCCGTATCTCCCTCGTGGGTCTGATACTTTTTGATCACGTTCTGCTTTTTTCGTTTTGTCAGCATACATGCATTTGAGTTACCAGGCCGCTCTTGGGCATGTCCGAAGAGGGTCCAGTCCCGAATAAATCGAGAATATATTTATAAAACATCAATACTATAGCATATTTCTGCCTTCTTGTCAATGGGAAAAACCTGAAATTTGCTAAGAGCCTGTTTACAATTAATTACTGTTAAAATAAGAGTTTTTAATATATACTTATGGCA
>PFLZ01000085.1 GCA_002784795.1 Candidatus Magasanikbacteria bacterium CG_4_10_14_0_8_um_filter_42_12 | reverse complement strand
CAGAACTCCATAGCAGTCACCAATTACGGTTGTTATAGAGAACTGATACCCCGCCCCTCTGGGGCGGGGAGCTTCATTTCTTTTTCACTCTGTATAGCAAAAAAGCGGCTCATTACGGCGGTTGACCAATATGCTGTTTTCTTATATGATAGACTCAGCATTTTTGTATTATCTTCTATGAAACGTTCTGAAATAGCACTCATGATAGCACAGGTCCCGGTTGACTTTTTTTTGCTATTGGTAGCGGCGATGTCAGCGTATTATCTTCGATTTACCGATTGGGCTTTGGCGTTAAAACCGGTATTATTTTCATTTGACTTGAGTCAATTTCTTGCGGTGGTCTATCCTGTCGCGCTTGCATGGATGGTGGTTTTTATCTTTTTTGGTCTGTATTCGACCGATCCAAATAGAAAGCTTGGGAAGGACCTCATGCGTATTGTGTTTGCTTGCAGTGTGGGATTGGCAGGTATTGCTGTCTATGTGATGTTTACGCAGCAGCTGTTTGACTCGCGATTTCTTGCACTCGCTGGTTGGGCCTTTGCTATTGTCTATATTGCGGTTGGCAGAATCTTGATGCGTGGACTCAAGGGATTGATGTACAGACTCGGTTTTGGGCAACGCCGTGTTATTGTTGTTGGTGAAGAGGTTCATCGAAGTGATTTTATTGACACTTGTCGTCGACATCCTGGTCTTGGGTACAATATCGTCGGCACATTTGAGACCATTACCAAAACAATGTTTGTTGCGCTTGAAAAAATTGCATTTGACGAGGTGATTGTGTTTTCACCAAAAGCAGAAAAAAAAGAAACATTGAGTTTGTTAGCATATTGCAATAGAAAACATAAAACATTCAAATATTCTGCAGATCTCTTTGCAACATTTGCTGCAAATATGTCTGTGTATCCGATTGCTGGCGTGCCTATGATTGAACTGCGCAGGACAAAACTTGATGGCTGGTGGCGTGTCATAAAACGCTTATTTGATATTGTTGGGAGTCTCGTATTTATTGTGGTTTTGAGCCCATTCATGCTCATTGTAGCCACTATTATATTGATAGAAACAGGTAGGCCTGTGTTGTATAAAAATCTTCGTGTGGGTATTCGTGGCAATGAATTTTTTACGTTTAAATTTCGATCTATGCACCAAAAAGATTCGACGGGGCCACAGTTTGGTGAGGCTGGAGAGAAAGCCGAAGAACGAGAAAAAGAATTAATGCAAAAACAAAATAGCAAAAAAGGGCCAATCTATAAAATTGTGGATGATCCGAGGATTACTGGATTCGGACGGTTTATTCGTCGATGGAGTATTGACGAGTTGCCACAATTTTTCAACGTACTCCGTGGAAATATGAGTCTTGTCGGTCCACGCCCGCATCAGCCTCGAGAAGTCGAGCAGTATCAGGATGATTATCCTATCGTCTTTACGCTCAAGCCTGGTATTACGGGACTTGCACAAATTTCAGGGCGAAGTGATTTGGCGTTTGAAGAAGAAATGAAGCTGGATATTCTGTATACCGAAAGATGGAGTTTGTTTCTTGATATGATTATTTTGCTCAAGACACCGTTTGTGTTGTTTAAGAAAAGGAAAGCATTGTAAACAGCAAATAAGCAATAAGCAGAATAAGCAATATGCTTACTCTGCGTACAGGCTTATTGCTTATTCTGCTGACAAGCTGTTAAATATGAAAATTGCCCTTGTTCATGACTATCTCTCTCAAGATGGGGGAGCGGAGAGAGTCCTCAAAGCATTTCACGACATATGGCCAGAGGCGCCTATTTTTGTGTTATTTCACAACAAGCAGCAATTGACTCGATTTCGAGATGCAGATGTACGAGAATCATTTTTCAAACGGCTGCCCTTTGGGAGAAAAAAGTATCAATGGTATTTGCCACTCATGCCACTTGCGACAGAGCGTCACAATTTGCATGAATTTGATGTTGTCTTGTCTTCTACCAGTGCATTCGCAAAAGGGGTATTGACGCGTCCTGAAACATTGCATATTTCCTATTGTCATACACCAACACGATATCTTTGGACTGATACACATGAATATATTGCAGATCTCAAATACAATCGATTGATCAAATCATTTCTTCCACGACTCATTCACAAATTGCGTTTGTGGGATAAAATGAGTGTTGATCGTGTGGATCATTTTATTGCAAACTCTGGTACGGTTGCACACCGAATCCAAAAATATTATCGCAGATATAGTGATATTATTTATCCTCCTGTCGATGTATCCTCTTTTTCTATTTCTCCTGACATCCGTGATTATTTTGTTACTGGTGGACGGTTGGTCACATACAAGCGGTTTGATCTTGTTATCAATGTGTTCAATCGACTTGGTACCCCACTCAAAATTTTTGGGGATGGTCCTGAACTTGAAGCACTCAAACGTATTGCCAAAAAGAATATCAGTTTTGTCGGGCGTGTGAGTGACGAAGAAAAAGCAAGACTTCTGAAACATGCAAAAGCATTTATTCATCCACAAGTAGAAGACCTGGGTATTACACCTATCGAATCCATGGCCAGCGGGAGACCGGTGATTGCCTTTGGTGAAGGTGGTGTGACTGAGACGGTTATTCCTGGAGAAACAGGCGTCTTTTTTTATGAACAAACATGGGAGTCACTCCTCGATGCTGTGATCAATTTTGATCATACTGCGTGGGATAGCAATCGTATTAGAGAGTGGGCTACTCGATTTGATGAAGGAACATTCAAGGATCATATAACGTCATATGTTTCAAAACAATACGGGGCATTCCAACAAGATTTGATGCGCTGTCAGCTAGATGTGAGATCCTATGATTATAGCGATTGATGCCAGGCCACTGTTGACGACACCACGAACGGGTGTGGGGGAGTTTACCTTTGAACTTTTATCTCATCTTTTTGCTGCGCAGGCTTCGCATAAGTATATTCTGTTTACCAATGCACTGCATGAGAGTGCTCTTCTTCCTTTTGCAGAATACGAGCATGTGACGTGGGTGCACACGCGTATCCCAAACAAGTTGTTTCATGTGAGCATTTCACTGTTTGGCCTCCCACAGCTCGATAGGTATGTTGCAAAACGTGCTGGTGTGAAAAAAATTGATGTATGGTTTTCTCCCAATTTGCAATTTACGGCACTCTCTGCAGAGACCAAGCATATACTGACAATACATGATTTGTCTTTTCAAAAGTATCCTTCGTTTTTTTCTCGAAAGGGGAGGATGTGGCATCCAGCGGTACATCCAAAAAAACAAATGGTAGCAGCACAGATGATTCTCGTTCCCTCTGAACATACAAAACGAGATGTGATCCAAAGTTGCCATAAGGATGCGTCTCTCGTCCGTGTGCTGACACCAGGGCTCTGTTCACATATGTCACAAAGTGACGGCAATGCAACATTTCGAGAGATACAAAAAAAATACCAACTTCCAGATACCTACTTGCTCTATCTCGGCACACTCGAACCAAGAAAAAATATAGATGGTATGCTCGATGCATATCAGCATTCTGCGTATTTGCGAACAAAGATACCGTTCATATTCGCTGGCGCACCTGGGTACAAAGGCGATAGCTATATCAAGCAGATTGCACACACACATGGAGCGCGGTATATTGGGTATATAGATGAAAGAGAAAAACAAGCATTGTACACGCATGCACGCGCATTCATCTACCCGAGTATGTACGAAGGATTTGGTTTTCCTGTGCTCGAGGCACTCGCCTGTGGGACACCTGTCGTCGCAAGCAATCGAACATCCCTCTCTGATGTGGGGAGTGTAGGAGCGATCCTGGTCAATCCACTGAATATCTATCAGTTGCAAAAGGCTATGGAAACACTCGTCACAGATGATACACAGCATGCACTGCTTTCTCGTGAAGGAAAAACACATGCTGCGAGATATGCATGGGATACAGCAGCCTCAAAATTTTTGAATATCATTGAACACATATAATATGCGAATTGGAATTGATGCTCGCATGTATGGACCAAGGCATAGTGGCATCGGTCGATACGTGGAACAACTCATCAAGCATCTTGGCATGATAGATACAGATCAAGAGTTTGTGGTATTTCTCAAAAAAGAAGCATTCGACACATTTGTGTTGCCAAATGATAGATGGAAAAAGGTATTGGCAGACATTCATTGGTATGGAGTCGATGAACAACTGCACCTAACAAAAATCATAAAACAGGAACAAGTTGATCTCATGCATTTTCCTCATTGGAATGTACCGCTCATGTATCGAAATCCATTTGTTGTAACGATTCATGATTTGATTATGTTTCATCATGCACGGCGTGATGCCTCGACGCATGGTGCATTGCTGTATGCGATCAAGGATCGACTGCATCGACATATTGTCAGGAGTACGGCAAAACGAGCAAGACATATTTTTGCTACGAGTGAGTTTACGAAGAAGGATATCGCTGAGACACTGGGCGTTGGTGAAGAGAAGATTTCTGTGACATATCAGGCACCATTTCAGAATGCAGAATGCAGAATGCAGAATGCAGAATCATTTTTTGAAACGTTACACATTGAGTCACCATACGTATTGTATGTGGGGAATGCGTATCCTCATAAAAATCTAGAGACATTGATTGATGCCTGGAAATTATTTGTTGCTGAATATCCTGGATATCAACTTGTTCTAGCGGGGAAGGAATCACCGTGGTATGAAACGCTGAAAGGGCAGGCACGTGGTGTTGGATCGATTGTCTTTACCGGCTTTGTAGATGATACCCAATTGGCATTGCTCTATGGCAATGCACATCTCTATATATTCCCATCTGTATACGAAGGATTTGGTTTGCCACCACTCGAAGCAATGACGTATGGCATACCAGTCATTTCATCAAGTGCAAGTTGTTTGCCCGAGACGCTTGGTAATGCAGCATTGTATTTTGAACCAACAGATATGCATGATATTGTTCGAGCATTAGAAAAGGGAACAGGAAATGAAGAAATGCGCTATCTACTGCGGAAAAATGCGAAAGATGAACTTGCAAGATATTCATGGAATGAGTTGGCCGCATCTACATTGCAGATATATCTTGCTGCATAATCAGACAAATAGTTTTCCATACAAAACAGTGGATATATTTCTCCACTGTTTTGCAATTTTATGCTATACTCAGAGCAATATTGAAAAACTTCTTCCATGGCAAGAAAACGAAGTAGGACAGTTCAAACATGTTCCGGATGTGATAAGGCAGGGCACAATAAGCGCCGCTGTCCTTTGGTTGAAAAAAAACCAAAGAAGACTGTACAATCAAGCACGGTGAAATCGCAACAAACTGATCCTTCATCTCCCAAAACGTCTTCCAAAAAAACGCAAAAAAAATCGTCACAATCTGCACCTCCCGTAAAAAATAAGCAGCATTATGTCCCTGTGCGATTTGGTTCCTCTTTGCCAGCGTCGTCGCATATCGTAGATCTCTCCACAAAGAAAACGCAAGAGCCGAGCCTTGAGGCAATACAATCATTTCGTGAAAAAATTGGTACTATTGTAGAGCGCCAGACCATTGATTTTGCGGCAACAATTCGAGCATCAAAATCAATGACAGAACATGCAAAAAAAGAAGAAATATTGCCAACCCCTGTCACGCCATCCATCCCACAAAAAAAAGAAGCCAGACCTATCCGTCCAAAAAAAAGACGACCTTCTTTTCGTGTACCAAACATGAGATTGCCATCGGTCCATCTCTCTCTTCCTGAGTTTAGATTGCCGACGGTTTCATTTCCATCTTGGTCATCGAGGCGTGCGATGCCAATAGCATTTGCGATTGGGTTGTTGGTGTTACTTCCTATTCCTGTATTCACGACATACCAAAATATTCGTGAAGATAGTCAAACGGTTATTGATGCCAGTACTGGTGCATTTGTGTCGTTGCAAGAATCTACCACAGCAGCACTCCAGGCCGACACAGGCACCGCACAACGCGCACTCCAAGAGGCACTGTCGCAGTTTGCTACAGCAGAGCAATTTGTTGAAAAAGATCATCGTGTCCTGACCAATATTTTGAGTAATATCCCAATTCTTGGGGATCATATTACGAGTCGCCGGGCAATCCTTTCTGCTGGCCAGCAAATCGCACTTGCAAATACCTATGTAATAAAAGGTCTCGATGATGCAGAACATGCAGAAGATATTCCTATGACAGAGCGTCTTGCTATTATTACCAATCATCTGCAGCAGGCGTTGCCACAGTATAAAGAAGCACAACGCTCTCTCATCTCTGTCAATCCCTCCGTCCTCCCCGCTGAACAGCAAAAACTCTACAAAGAATTTTTACTTTTATATAGTGCACTTGTCGATGACCTAGGCGATATGACTGATTTGTCGCGTGTTGTGTACGATGTATTTGGTGGTTCAGATTTTCGTCGGTTACTCGTCCTGTTCCAAAATAATAATGAAATTCGTCCGACCGGTGGGTTTATCGGAAGTTTTGCCATGGTAGATACACAAAAAGGAGAAATCAAAGATATTACGATTCCTGGCGGTGGAAGCTATGATATTCAGGGACAGCTAGAAGAATATCTTGTCCCACCAATACCGCTCCAGCTGGTAAATGGACGGTGGGAATTTCAGGATGTCAATTGGTTTTTTGATTTTCCGACAACAGCGAGAAAGGCTGAGCACTTTGTCGAAAGTGCAGAGGGGACAACATTTGATGGAACGATCGCGGTCAATGCCTCTGTGATTGAGCGTCTCTTGCGTGTCTTGGGACCGGTCCAAGCATCTGAATATGACATGCTCCTCGATGCAGATACGGTGTTGCCAACATTGCAATCCTATGTGGAGGATGGGCATGCAGAAGATGAAGCCCCAAAAGAAATTTTGACCGCAGTATTGGATCAGCTTCTCAATGCCATGCAAGATATCAAGCCGCAGCAACTGCTTGCATTGCTGGGTGAGTTGCATGCGGCACTGTCTCAAAAAGAAATTCAAGTCGCACTCAAAGAACCTGCGTCGCAAGCACGACTTGCGTCATTTGGGTGGACAGGGAGTATTGTGAAGACTGTAGCGCGCCAAGATTATTTGGCAGTCGTAGCGACAAATGTCCAGGGTCAAAAATCAGATGCACGTATTGTGCAGGATATAGAGCACACTGCCGAAGTCCAAGAAAATGGGTCTGTCATAGAAAAAGTACTTGTCAGGCGCACACATACGGGTGATCCGAGTGAAGTTCACTACGGAGCATCAAACATTACGTATATGCGTATCTATGTTCCAGAGGGAGCCGTACTGTTGGATGCTGGTGGATTTACGTATCCACCTGAAGAGGCATTTCATGTGCCAGAAGAGTGGTATACCGAAGATCCTGATTTGTCTCGCATAGAGCATGAGGTCGGCATTCATAGAAATACGGGAACGAGAATAACAAATGAATTTGGAAAAACATCGTTTGGCAATTGGATGATTGTTCCAGCTGGGGAATCTCAGGAAGTATGGGTGACATATCGCTTGCCATTTTCTGTTGTGGATACTCGGCAAGGATCTCAGCAACATATGCTCTCTTCTTTTCTTACTCACCAGCCTGACGCAGTATCTCGATATTCTTTATTTATCCAAAAGCAATCAGGAGTAGAAAGTTCATTCCGCTCTGATATCCGCTACCCATCTACATGGATTCCAAAATGGAAAAGTGATGATGCTATACGTTTTACATCGTCTGGTGCAAGTATTGAGACCGACATGTCAACTGATCATGTATATGGCGTTGCCTTTGAAACACAAACATAAGTATTTGTGATATACTTTATTTTCACATAAGTTTTATGGCAAAAAAAAGAACATCAAAATCAAAAAGCAAGTCCAAAAAAAAAACATCTGCAAAAAAAGTATCCGAACATGCATTTGTAAAGAAGGAGCTTGAAGCACCACTTGATGAAGTAGAAATCATTGATCTTTCTGATATGTCTCCAGAAGAAGCTGCAGATCAATTGAATCACAATGAAGAAGATGCCAAAAAGAATGCAAAAGAACCGTCAAAGAAAAAAGAAGAAAAAGAAGCAACACAAGAGAACGAAAAAGAAGAAGATGACGAAGATGAAGAGGACAGTATTGAAACAGAAGATGAAAAAGGCGATGATGAAACCGAGCAGACGAAAAAAATGGAAAAAGAACTGGCAGAGATTTACGAGAATGAAGATGGAAGTTTGCCAGATATGCATACATTTGAAAAACAAAAAGGTGGTCGCTTTTTGCGTGCGCTGATTACTTTAGTTATCTCGCTTGCATTTTTGGGAGGTGCCGGTTGGTATGGGTATACCTATTTGTATCACCCGTCTGCAAGGTTTGTAGAAAATGATGTTATTCTCTCAATCGGTGGAGAAGAACAAGTTGGATTTGGAGAAGACGTAACCTATCGTGTCCGATTTAAAAATGCGCAAGAAGTACCACTCGACAATTCATCATTAGAACTTCGGTATCCTGCTGGATTTGTGTTTGAATCAGCAAGTCGAGATCCTGATCCTGATACCAATAATATGTGGACACTGGGGCCTCTTGAAAAAGAAGATGGTGAATATATTGATATCCGTGGAAAATTGTATGGCGATATTGGTGCACGCCAATCATTTCGTGTATTCCTCAATTATACCCCAAGCAATTTTAGTTCGACCTTCCAAAAAGTAGCAACACAGGAGACCGCTATTGCTGGCGCACCTGTCAAATTGGCGATGAGTGGACCAAAACAAATCGCTCAAGGCGTAGCGACATCATTTACCATGGAAGTCTCTCCAGACTCTGATGCAAGTGGCACATTGCCACCGCATCTTGCATTGGTATTTGAACCAGACGTTGCGTTTGTCACACAAAAGATGGAACCAAAAGGAGGAAGTACACTGAGCGAACGACTCTGGTTGATTGATAGTTTTTCAGAAGATGTGACGAGTACTCTCTTTACGATTACTGGTGCCTTTGCTGGAGGAGAAGGGACACTCATGGCAAATGTGCGTCTCATTGGGTGGCAAGATGGTCAGTCTCGTAGTGACGCCTACACCCTTGCTACCGCAGAAAAGGAACTTGCTATAGAGGATCAGCAACTGTCGGTTTCTCTCGTTGCCAATGGCAGTCAGCAAGATATTACTGTCCAGCCAGGAGAACATGTGAATGCAACTATTGTTGTCAAAAATAATACAAAAGAATCACTCAAGAATGTTCGTGTGAGACTCATGTTTGATGCACCATCTTCGAACGGACGCAGTATTATGGACTGGCCATCGCTCGAGGATGATACCGATGGAAGTATTGTTGGAGAACAACTGTCAGATACGGTTCGTCGTGGACAAATTACGTGGAGCAGTGGGCAACTTCGCGATCTCCGAGAGATCAAGGCCGGTGATCAAGTCACGATCGATGTATCACTGCCAATAAAATCTAGTGATGATACAGATCTCGCTTCTTACAAGTCATATGAAATTGCTCTTGCTGGCGATGCACAATATACGATCGCGAGTGGAGAAGAGACGTCTGCTGCTGTGCCGCTCGTGCTCACATTGAACTCTGACACAACGTTTGCTGTTCGTGACGAGGTTGATGAGAATACACATACCATTACATGGCTCATTGGCAATACATATCATCCACTCAAAGATATCGAGGCAGAAGTAGATATGTATGGCGAAATTGGATTTTCTCCAGATGATGCCGTGGTCCCTGCGGGTGAAATTGTGTATAACGAAGCGGAGAAAAAACTCATGTGGAAGGTAGATACGATGCCATTGTCAGTAGATGTGTTGGCATTGCAATTTCCTATTACACTCAAGCAAGCAAATCCATCACAGACACAGCTGACCTCAAAAGTACGGGTGACTGCGACTGATGAAGTCACTGGCAAGCAGATCTTGCTGATAGGGGATGAAGTGGTGTTGTAGCCGGAAAATGTACAAAAGAATGGCGTTGACAAAACGCAGGTACCCTGGTATCATGCGTTTTGTATTTACTATCTATGCGCTCATAGCTCAGCTGGTACCCGCCTGCCATCGCAAGCCTAGAGCTTGCTCAGGCGTTGCGGGCGGGGAGCAGTCTCCGCAAGTACCCATTTAGCATAGTGCAGAATATCTATACCACGCGCTCATAGCTCAGCTGGTAGAGCAGTTGGCTCTTAACCAAACGGTCGGGGGTTCGAATCCCTCTGGGCGCACATGAAAAGGTTTTCCCCCTTGTAGGGGGAGCCGGCCTGCCGGCAGGCAGGTTAGAGGGGGTTGCCGCAGAA
>PFLZ01000098.1 GCA_002784795.1 Candidatus Magasanikbacteria bacterium CG_4_10_14_0_8_um_filter_42_12 | reverse complement strand
CACCAATTACGGTTGTTATAGAGAACTGATACCCCGCCCCTCTGGGGCGGGGAGCTTCATTCTTATTTCACCGTAGGTGAAATGTAATCTTCAGGGAACACTGATGCCTGTGGTATAGTCGAACGAAGTGAGACGCAATCTTTCTGCGCAGAACGCAGACCTCCCACAGCACCACGTACATCGCTTCTACATCAACGATCGTCCTGTCATCTCCGGCGGCTGGTCTACTCCGAGAAGTTTCAACATCGTTGGCGCCACGTCTGCAAGCATACCAACGGGATGCATGAGAGAAAGATCACCTTCTGGTGGATCTCCAGCAGGCCCAGCTTTGCCACGATACTCATTGCTAATAATATAAAACGGCACTGGATTTGTACTGTGTTCTTTATCCATGTCACCCGTTTCGAGATTGATGACTTCTTCACCATTGCCATGATCTGCCGTAATGAGAAGGAGCCCATCTTTTGCTAAAACATGATCTGCAATAACACCAAGTGTTTTATCAACTGCTTCGACACCTGCAATCGTGGCAGCAAGATCGCCCGTATGTCCGACCATGTCAGCATTCGCAAAATTCAGAATGATCACATCGTACTGGTCTGCCTCGATCACGCGGGCGACTTCTTTTGCGATCAACCCAGCTGACATTTCTGGTGCTTGATCATATGATGACACTTTTGGTGAAGAAATAATTTTTCGGTCTTCACCTGGAAATGGATCTTCCACTGTCCCATTGAGAAAAAATGTGACATGCGCATACTTTTCTGTTTCAGCAATATGAAACTGTGACAATTCGGCATTGCTCAATACTTCAGCAAGGCAATTGTGCACGACCATCGGCGGAAATGCGACTGACACAGGCAGTTCCTTTTCATATTCTGTCATGGTAACAAATGTTACATCTCGAATATACTCACGCTGAAATTTTTCAAATGCCGGCAAGACAAACGCTTGTGTCAGTTGTCGTGCACGATCAGGACGAAAGTTGAAGAAAATCACCGCATCACCCGATGACACTCGTGCAGTAGGATTTCCTTCTTTGCCAATAACAACCGGTTCGAATTCTTCATCGTATACTTTCTTTTCGTATGATGCATCGATAGCTGCTGTTGCAGAAGGAAAATATGCCGTTGCCTCTCCAAGAGCAATAGCCTTATATGCTTTTTCTATACGATCCCAACGATTATCACGATCCATCCCCCAGTAGCGACCACCAAGTGTTGCGATTTTCCCGACACCGAGCTCTTTCATTTTTGCCTCAAGCTCTGCAACAAACGGTTTGCCACTATCAAACTTGCTATCACGTCCATCGAGGAATGCATGAATCATGACGTTTTTTATTTTTTTTGTTTTTGCCAATTCAAGAATCGCAAACAAATGTTCCTGACTTGCATGCACATTCCCATGTCCCACCAGTCCCATCACATGGAGTGTAGAATTATTATGTGTTACGGTTTTGACGGCAGCAGCAAGGGCTTCATTTTGAAAAAATGATCCGTCAGAAATACTTTTGTTGATACGAGGCAATGTCTGATAATACACGCGTCCAGCTCCGATATTCAAATGTCCTACTTCTGAATTTCCCATTTCTCCAAACTGAAGACCAACTTCATTTCCAGAAGCATACAGTGTCATGACAGGATATTCTTTGGTAAACGCATCCATGCGTGGCGTTTTTGCACGGGTAATTGCATTTCCTTCGCTGTCTTGCGCTACCCCCCATCCATCACAAATCGCGAGTACTGTTGGTTTTGGACGATTCATAATTTCAAATTTTTGAATTCAGAATGCAGAATTATTTTTTACTATTTTTTCTTGCAGTGTTTGATGAACTCACCATAATTGCCACAATTTCATTTGTTTCCTTCAATAATGGTTCTATTGCCTCTTTCTTATACATACCAGATTCGATAATAAGTTCTAACCAAAAGGCTGATTCATCAGCTTCTTCTATTACAATCCCTAATTTTGCAATAAATTCCGCTGTTGACCGAGCTCTACATGCCGCGCGATAATTTGCTCCAACGGACGTCCCAGATCTTAATACTTGTTTTCCAATAACCCAGCCTAATTGATCATTTGGTAATGACTGCGTCATTCTCATCACTCTCAACGCATACAACTTCGTTCTTTGTTTTAGATCATCCTTGTGCATACTCATATTCTGCATTCAAAAATCTAAAATCTACATTCAGAAAAGCGGACGGCCCGTCATATCCTTCGCTGCAGGGATATCCATCATTTTCAAAAGTG
>PFLZ01000142.1 GCA_002784795.1 Candidatus Magasanikbacteria bacterium CG_4_10_14_0_8_um_filter_42_12 | reverse complement strand
TTGATGTGCTCGGACATATGTTCGATTGTACCATATATCCTCGGACAGCCGAGCAAGCTCCCCTGTCTTCTTTAAGAATAAAAAAAGAGCTCTGAGAACAGAGCTCTTTTTGATAATATACGTACCGCACTAGAATATGTTTGTGAGTGCACTCGCATAATGTCCGACGAGGTATCCGACGAACCCCGCAAGCCCAGCAAGAGCAAGCATTTCGAGTCCACCTTTCCACCAGGATCTGAGTGAAAATTTTGTGGTATACACGCCAAGAGCAAACAATCCTACGAGTGTTACTGAAATTGAAAGTGGAATTGTTTTAATTGGGTCAGGAAGTAAAAAATATGGCAATAGTGGAATCAAGCCACCCACAATGTATGACCCGAGCATGACAAATCCATTTTTGAGTGGACTTTCTTCTTTGTGTGGAATTATTTTAAGTTCTCGGTATGCCATTTCTCGGAGCATCAACTCTGGTTTTCCCTCTGCTTCCACTGCCATTTTTTCTGCGATCTCCTGAGACCACCCATCGGCCGTCAACAACCCAACAAGTTCTTCAGCTTCTTCTGCTGGCATATCTGCAATTTCCTGCTTTTCTTCTGAAAGAATTCTTTTTTCCATATTACTTTCAGATTTATTTGAAAGATATGATCCGACACCCATGGAAATAGATTCGACCGCGATGATAACAAACCCAGAGAGGACGACGATAAAATGATCACCACTCCCTACAGCAATACCCGTGATGGCTCCCATGGTCGAGACCATACCATCTTCCATGCCAAACACAAGCTCACGAAGTGTAGAACCAAATCCATTTTTTTTGTGATGAAGATAATTTGGATTGTAATGTTTTTCTGCATTCATATGCATCTAGTGTACTCTTGTACGGAGCGTGCTACAAGTGTACATTACGCACCAATGTGAAAATAAGCGACATCCCCATCCTGGACAAGATATTCTTTCCCGACAAGTTGCATCTTTCCTTTTTCTTTTACCCCATTCCATCCGCCAGCTTCTACAAAATCTTGCCAGTTTGCAATATCTGCTTTGATAAATTTTTTGATAAAGTCTGTGTGGATCACGCCGGCCGCAAGCTGTGCAGGTGTGTCACGCTTTACCGTCCATGCATGCGTTTCTTGTACACCCGAAGTAAAGTATGTGACAAGATCCAAAAGCTGGTACCCTGCAGTAATAATTTTATCAAGTCCTGAACGATCCATGCCAAGATCTTTCATAAATTCTGTTGCATCTTCTGCAGACAGTTCTGCTATTTCAGCTTCTATTTTTGCCGATACACGCACGACCACGGCACCATCTTCAAAAAAGGTAGCATCCTGTTCTTTCCTATTTGTATCTTCCTCAACAGTATTCAGAATATACATCATTGGTTTCATCGTAATGAGATGGAGTTCCTTCATAATTTCCATTTCATCTTCTGTGTACTCAAGTGAACGCGCCGGTTTTCCGAGTTCAAACTGTGCCATGAGTTTTTCGAGGAGTGCCAATTCTACAGCGAGCTCTTTTGCTCTCACCCCTTTTGCATCCTTTGACACCTTTGCCAGACGAGAGGAAACAGATTGCATATCAGCAAGCACAAGTTCAAGGTTGATAACATCAGCATCATCTTTTGGATCAACTTTATTGTGTACATGTGTCACATTGCCATCTTCAAACGACCGAACAACTTGCGCGATAGCGTCAACATTTCGTATATGTGAAAGAAATTTATTTCCAAGTCCTTCTCCTTCTGACGCACCTTTGACCAATCCTGCAATATCAACGAATTCAATTGCCGTCGGCACTGCTTTGAGTGATGTTGAGGTTGACGTAAGTTTTGCAATACGTGCATCAGGTACTTCAACAATACCGATGTTTGGTTCAATCGTACAAAATGGATAATTCTGTGCTTCTGCTTGCTTACTTTTTGTAAGTGCGTTAAACAGTGTTGACTTCCCAACATTCGGGAGTCCTACAATCCCAATTGCTAACATAAAAATAATTTTTAGGGGGCACTGATCCCGTCGACACGAAGTGCGTACGGGACTAATTGCTAATTCTCTAATTTCTAATATATTTGTTGAATTCTTTCACAGACGAAACAAGACATACAAATACTCTCATAAACAAATCATCCAATAAACCAGATTTGTTTTGCTAAACTACTCTTTTTTTACACATTTGTAAAGATACTAGGCTAAAAAGAAAGATTCTAAACTAGAAGCAACACTAATTTGGTAGAATTGGGGATATTCAGAGAAATGTGTTGTATGTCAAATAATT